>NZ_DFQP01000087.1:49698-50748 GCF_002377845.1 Microbacterium sp. UBA3486 | reverse complement strand
TCCGGCACCCGCCTGGACCGCGACCGACCGACCAGGCAGACGGTGTGGCCCGGCGAGGAATCCGCCGAGCCTGTCGAGGAGATCCCGATCACCGACCGGGACGCGGACTTCGTGCAGCACGTCCTCGATGACGTCGCCCGCCGCCGCGAGGCCGAGGACGAGTTCTACCGCAACCTCGACCCGGACACGGGCGAGATCCGCCCCTGACCCTGCGCGACCGACCACGAGATAGCCCATGCGCGACAGGGAGGTGGCTTGATGTCTGCGCGCCGGAACCGCGACCCGCATCCCGGTCAGCTCGCGTTCGACCTGTGGGGACTGGACGAGCAGACCGCCGACGAGTCCCTGGCCGGTGCGCTTGCATCCGATACGCCAGAGGACTCCGCCGGGGAGGAACAGGCCGATGAACAAGTACGCGGCAGCGGCCAGAGCACATTGGGAGAGGACGGCCCCGAGCCGGCTGAAGGCGCTGGAGAACCCGGAGGAGTTCTTCACGAACCTGGGCCTGGAAGTGCAGGCGCAAGTGTCGGACCTGACAGCAATACTGGCTGGGACGCGATCTTCGGAGCAGAATTACTTGCAGGAGATCGCCCGGCTAGTGACGGCCCGGCGGATCGCGGAGAAGGTCGTGATGGCACAACTGGTGTGGATCGGCGACCCGGAGCTACCGCTGGAGCAGGCCCGCGAGGAGTGGGAGCAGACCC
This sequence comes from Microbacterium sp. UBA3486, assembly GCF_002377845.1. NCBI lineage: Bacteria > Bacillati > Actinomycetota > Actinomycetes > Micrococcales > Microbacteriaceae > Microbacterium > Microbacterium sp. UBA3486. The sequence goes on along the minus strand of NZ_DFQP01000087.1, from coordinate 50,044 downwards.
GGCCCTCGGACGAGAACCTCGTGACCTGGGCCGAACGGATGCAGGACTCCCCGGACTTGATGCCCTCGACGGTGGAGCTGGAGCAGATGGCGAACGACTGGGCGGTGCCGGTGGCCTTCCTCGAGGGCCTGGTAGCGACCGAGCCGCCGCGGGACTACCTACGGGAGAACCAGGCCGTGCTGCAGGAGGCGGCGACGATCCGCTTCCTACGCGAACTGAGCTAGCCGCCCCACCTCGGTTCGTCCCAGCATCGCAGGACGACCTGGCCCCTTCGGGGCCGAAGGCCCGTTTCCAGGCGAACACCGCGGCGATCCGGCTCGCCCGCACCCTCGCCGCCGAGGAACGA
>NZ_DFQP01000087.1:48295-49682 GCF_002377845.1 Microbacterium sp. UBA3486 | reverse complement strand
GCAGCAGGTGCTCGCCCGCTGGTCGAGCTGGAGTGCGATCCCCGACGTGTTCGACGCTACGAAGGACGGCTGGGATGCCGAGCGCGCCGAGCTGCGCGGCCTGCTCGACGAGACCGACTGGGACGCCGCGGCCCGCACGACGATCAACGCCCACTACACCGACCCGCTGATCGTCCGGCAGATGTGGCGCGCCATGAGCGCGCTCGGCTTCACGGGCGGAAGCGTGCTGGAGCCGGGTTCGGGAGCGGGGACGTTCATCGGGCTCGCGCCGGGCTCGGCGCAGATGACCGGCGTCGAGCTGGACCCGGTGACGGCGGCGATCAGCCAGGTCCTCTACCCGCACGCGACGATCCGCGCCGAGTCGTTCGCAGACACCCGCCTGCCCGAAGGGCACTTCGACGCTGCGATCGGCAACGTGCCGTTCGCCGGCGTCGTCCTGCACGATCCGGTCCACAACGGCACCAAGCAGACGATGCACAACCACTTCATCCTGAAGTCGCTGCGGCTGACCCGGCCCGGCGGGCTCGTCGCGGTGCTGACCTCGCATTACACGATGGACGCACAGAATCCCGGCGCACGCCGGGAGATGAACGCCCTGGCGGATCTCGTCGGGGCGATCCGCCTGCCCACCGGCGCGCACCGCCGCGCGGCTGGCACTGAGGTGCTCACCGATCTGCTCATCTTCCGCCGCCGCGAGGACGGTCGGCCACCGGCCGACGACCTGTGGGAGACTGTCACGCCGGTCAGCATCGACGGGCGGTTGGTGAAGATCAACGCCTACTTCGACCATCGGCCCGAGCGGATGCTCGGCGCCGTCGGCGTGCAGCAGGGCATGTACGGCGCGGATACGCTCACCGTCACCGGGAACCTCGCCGAGCTGGAGAGCACACTGGCGCTCGCCGTGGACGAGATCGTGTTCGCCGGGCGCCGGCTCGGGCTGATGATGAGCGAACGCACCGCGGCGCAGCAGTCCCGCCGTGCCGCGTTCACCCCGTCCGTGCCGACCGTATGGGACGGCAGCATCGTGCCCGTCGACGGCGGCGAGTTCGCGACCGTCGCCTCCGGGGCGCTGGAACCACTCGCCGTACCCAAATCGGCGGCGACCGAACTGCGCGCTCTGCTCGGGCTGCGCGACCGGGCCACGACCCTGCTGACCCTGGAGTCGGCGACGGTGGACGACACAATCGAGGTCATCGAGGCGCGGGCGGCGCTGCGGCGCGACTACCAGAAGTACCTGGGCAAGTACGGCCCCCTCAACCGCTACGCACTGCGGCCGACCCGGCGGCAGAACCCCGCCGGTGAGGACACCTACGCGCGGATCGTGCCGACCCCGATCCGGCTGCTGCGTTCCGACCCGTTCGGGCCACTGGTGATCGCCCTGGAGCAG
>NZ_DFQP01000087.1:47750-48283 GCF_002377845.1 Microbacterium sp. UBA3486 | reverse complement strand
GCCCCGCCGTGTCGTCGCCCCGCACCCGGAGGTGCAGGGCGTGGAGACGCCCGCCGACGCGATCGCGGTGAGCCTGGACCGCACCGGCGGCATCGACCTGACCCTCATCGCCGACCTGCTGGGCATGCCCGAGCACGAGGCACGCCCGGCGCTGGCCGGGATGGTGTTCACCGATCCCGTTGGCGGCGAACTCGTCCACGCCCCCGCCTATCTGTCCGGCGACGTGCGGGGAAAGCTGGAGTCCGCCAAGGCGCGCGCCGCCGACGAGCCCGCGTTCCAGGCGAACGTCGACGCGCTGGCCGCCGTGCTGCCGCCCGCGCTCGGCGTCGAGGACATCACCGCCCGCCTGGGCGCGGTGTGGATCAGCGAACGCATCCACGAGGACTTCCTCAACGCGATCCTGAAGACCTCCGACGTGCGGGTGGAGAACGCGCTGCCGGGCATGTGGGAGGTCCGCGGCGGGCGGGTGGGCGTGCTGTCCACGAGCGAGTGGGGCACCGAGCGGCGCCCCGCGCCCGACATCGCCCAAGCCG
>NZ_DFQP01000087.1:42999-47735 GCF_002377845.1 Microbacterium sp. UBA3486 | reverse complement strand
CTTGCTCGTCTATGACGAGGTGGAAGACGTCGGCGGGAAGATCCGCCGCGTCCTGAACCCGATCGAGACGACGGCCGCGCAGGAGAAGGCCGACCTGATCCAAGAGCGGTTCGGCGAGTGGGTATGGGAAGACCCGGCCCGCGCCGCGGCGCTGGTCGAAGAGTACAACCGGCGCTTCAACTCCATCGTCCTCCGTGACTACAGCGATGCGGGCGACTACCTCTCGCTGCCCGGCATGGCGGCAAGCTTCGAGCCGCGCCCGCACCAGCGGGCCGCGGTCGCCCGCATGATCGCCGAGCCCTCGGCCGGTCTGTTCCATGAGGTCGGTGCCGGCAAGACGGCCGAGATGGTGATGGGCGCGATGGAGATGCGCCGCATGGGCCTGATCGCCAAGCCCGTCGTCGTCGTGCCGAATCACATGCTCGAGCAGGTCGGCCGGGAGTGGTCGCAGATCTACCCGCAGGCCCGCATCCTCGCCGTCTCCAGCGGTGACCTGACTGCGGACAAGCGCCGCACCTTCGTCGCCCGCGCCGCAGCGAACGAGTGGGATGCCGTGATCTTGACGCAGGGCGCGTTCGCGAAGATCCCGCTGCGCACCGAGACCCAGCAGGCATACATCCGCTCGCAGGTCGATGACGTCAAGGAAGTGCTCGACCAGGCCGAGGGCGAGGACCGGATGAGCGTCAAGCGCATCCAGCGCAAGCTCCTGGCCCTGGAGAACAAGCTCAAAGAACGCACCGACACCTCCCGCGACGTCGGTGTCTGCTTCGAGGACACCGGCATCGACTACGTGATCGTCGACGAGATGCACATGTACAAGAACCTCGCCACAGAGTCCAACATCCGCGACGCCTCGATCGAGGGCTCCGACCGGGCGACCGACCTGCACATGAAGCTCGAGTACCTGCGCTCACAGGGCCGGGAGCGAGTCGTCACCGGCGCGACCGCGACCCCGATCTCCAACTCGATCACCGAGGCATACGTCATGCAGCGTTACCTGCGCCCAGACCTACTCGACGCGGCCGGAATCGGTGCGTTTGACGCTTGGGCGGCGACGTTCGGGCAGACCGTCACGCAGATGGAGATGGCCCCGACCGGAAACAACACGTTCCGCATGAAGACCCGCTTCGCGAAGTTTTCGAACGTGCCGGAGATGCTCAAGATGTGGTCGATCTTCGCCGACGTGAAGACCGCCGAAGACCTGCAACTGCCGACCCCGGACCTCGTTGCCCGCGACGACGGGCAGCGGGTGCCGGCGACCGTGCCGGTACAGCCGACCGTGGAGCTCGAACGGTTCATCGAGCACCTGGGGGCGCGGGCGGAGAACCTCGCCGCGAAGGCGGTTCCGCCCACCGAGGACAACATGCTCAACGTGTCCACCGATGGGCGGAAGGCCGCGCTGGACATTCGCATGATCGTCCCGAACCGGCCCTCCGGCCCGACGAAGATCGACGCGGCCGCGGACGCGATCCACCGGGTATGGGAGCGCACGCGCGACAACGAGTACCTCGACGTCATCACTGGGCAGCCCTCGCCGGTACGCGGGGCGTTGCAGCTGGTGTTCTCCGACATCGGGACGCCGAACCCCGATCGCTGGAACGCCTACGACGAGTTGCACGCCCAGCTCGTGATGCGCGGGATGCCGGGCGAGGCGATCCGGTTCATGCACGTGGCCAAGACCGACACGGACAAGGGGCGGCTGTTTGCCGCCGCGCGCGCTGGGCACATCGCCGTGCTGCTCGGCTCCACGGAGAAGATGGGCGTCGGCACCAACGTCCAGGCCCGCGCCGTCGCGCTTTACCACCTGGACTGCCCGTGGCGTCCCTCGGACATCGCCCAGCGCGAGGGCCGGATCATGCGGCAGGGCAACCAGAACGCGGAGGTCGCCATCGTCCGGTTCGTGACGGAGCGCTCCTTCGACTCCTACATGTGGCAGGGCGTCGAGCGGAAGGCGACGTTCATCGCCCAGCTCATGCGTGGCCGGCTCGACACCCGCGAGATCGAGGAGATCGACTCCTCGGCTCTGTCCGCCGCGGAAGCGAAGGCGATCAGCTCCGGCAACCCCCTGCTGCTGGAGCACTCCACGATCGAGAACGAGGTCACCAGGCTCCGTCGGCTGGAACGTGCCTATCACCGTAACGAGTCGATGCTGATCCACAGCCGCGACCGCGCCCGCGGCGACGCACGCCGCGCCGGNNACCCGCATCCGAGAGACCTCCGGCGAGAACTTCCGTATCGAGCTGCGCGGCACGCACTACGACTCGCGGGTCGATGCCGCGCACGCGCTCGCCCGGTGGGCGCACGACTCGGACCTGAAGTGGGCGCCGAAGTACGCGACCCGCGACTACGGCGTCATCGGGCGCATCAGCGGATTCGACATCCACCTGAGCACGCTGCCGATGCTCGGCGATCTGCTCATGGAGGTCACGCTCGACGGCGTGCCCCGCAGCGGCTTCACGATCTCCCGCGGCATCTTCCTCGAGGGTGGTGTCGGCGTGATTCAGCGCATCGAGAACCGCGTCTCGGGCATCCCCACCCTGCTCGGGCACGCCCGCGATGACCTCGCCGTCGCCGAGCAGACCATCGCCGAGACCGAGGAACGCATCGGTCAACCGTTCCGGTACGTGCGCGCCCTGGCCGAGTCGGAGGCGGACCTGGCCCGTGTCGAGGCGCAGCTCGCCGCGATGCAGGACGGCGGCGACCTGCCGCCTGCCGTCGAGGAGGCCCGGATCACTGTGGAGTCCGTCCGAGCGCACCGTCCCGCGCTCGGTGTGCGAGCCGACCCCGACCGCACTGTGGCCGACCTCGCCGTCGCCGAGCGTTCGACGGCGCCGCTGCGCGAAGGACCGCAGTTCGGCCTCTGAGGTCGAGTCTCAGAACAGGGTCGGCGCGTCAGGGCCAGCGGCGGGGGGGCGTGTCCCGCCNNAGACGACGGCGCCAGCCGCCGCGCCGCGGGCGCCTGCTCGGCCTGGGGCATGAGGCGGCTCGCCAGGACGACCTTGACGTCGCTCCACAGGTCCGGGCGGTCCAGGTGCGCGTCCTTCTGGCAGTCGCAGGCCAGGTCGCTCAGGAACCGCTCACGGCGGGCAGGCGTCGACATCTGCTCGTCGTAGAAGCCGTGAATGTCGTAGTGCGCGATGAACCCGAAGTAGCCGTGCGTGGAGAGCCCCAGATACAGCGGGCGCGTGAACCGTTCACGGGGGAAGTCGTCGGCGATGAAGCGCAGCAGGGAGTTCACGAACCGCGCCTTGCGCTCCGGCGTGCCCGAGTCCCAGCCCGAGTCGACGAACTGCTCCGGCCGATATCGAGGGGTCGCCATGATGATGCTCCGCTTTTTCGCCGCGGGCAGGCGCCCGCACCACGAAGGTGCGCGCCGCCGTGGGGTCGGGGCGATGCGCGTACCTGTGCATCATGGGCAGCACAAGCGCAGAGCACGCCACCCGCGGCGATCTCGCGAAGCACGCGCTCCCGCCCAACTTCGATGTGGTGGCCTGGACGCGAGAGGCATGCGAGGCGTCAGGGGTGCCGTTCGCCGTCGAAGACCCGGTGGCGTTGGGCCGGCTTCGCGCGCTCATGGAGCATCCGGCCTGACCCAGCATCCTCCCGTTATGCCTTGAAGGTGAGCTGCACCCGCTCGGGCCGGAAGCGCGAACCACCGTTCGCGTAGGGCTGCACGACGAGGCTGTCGATCAGCGCGGTCAGGATCGCGCGCTTCTGCGGCACAGTCCACTCGTGCTCCCAAGCGTGCCGCAGAGCCTCCTCATCGCCGATAGGGAGCCCTTTGAGGGCCGACCCGCGGTTTACCCTGCCGAGGGCCAGTTCCGCGTCGTGAACGGCGCTCTGGGCGGCGACGCGACCGGCGTGGTACTCGCTGCGAGTCAGCATGCCCGCCCCGTAGTCGCGGGCGAGATCTTCCATCCGCTCGCGCGCGGCCATGATCCGTCCCATCGCTTCCGCGACTGCCCCGCCTGTCTCGGAAGTGTCGGCCGGAAGGGTGGTCACGACCAGGCGTGCGATCACGGCTTCTCTGACAACAGCCTCGAGGCCGGATGCACTGACCGACAGACCGCCTCTCTCGGGATGTCCTGGTACTGGCATGCAGCGGTAGTAGTTCCGCTTCGCATCGGATGGCCCGTGCTTGGCCTTGCCCGCGACGAGCCCGGAGCCGCACTTGCCGCACGTCGCGATCGCCGACAGCAGATTGATCGAAGATGCTCCAACCCGGCGGTCGGGGTTGGAAAGCATGGCCCTGATGCGGGTTGTCTCTTCCGGCGTGATGATCGCCGGCCAGTTTCCCAGTCCGAGGATCTCTCGCCCGTTCGGGCCATCACCGCGCCGTCGCGTCGGCTCGTACGCTCGCTGCCCGCTGATCCGGGCGGAGACCAAGATGGACTTCACGGTGGTCGCGTGCCAGACGCCGAGCGTCTTCCCGGTCTTCGCCTGCGGTGCGGGGAACCCGGACTCATCGTTCAGCCACGCGGTGATCGAGCGCAGGGACTGGCCGGCGAGGAACCTGTCCGCCATCTCACGGACGACGGCGGCCTGCTCGGGGATGAGGACGCCGCCGGTGCCGTATCCGAACTTTGCTGCGCCGTGCCAGTCGCCACGTTCGGCCTTCTGCCGGTTCGCGCGGCGAATGCGGTCAGCCTTGTGTCCGGACTCGTAGGCCGCCATCGCGACGAGTTGTCGGGCCATCAGCCGACCCTCGTGGGTGTTCAAGTCGAACGCACCGCCCA
>NZ_DFQP01000087.1:42644-42872 GCF_002377845.1 Microbacterium sp. UBA3486 | reverse complement strand
ATCGGATGCGTCTCCACGAGGTCGATCAAGTCCTCGAGCTCACGGGGTCGCCGGTAGAGGCGATCGACGTGCCACACGACGACCCGCGAAGGACCGAGCTTGATCCGGGCGAGCATTCGCGCGAAGTCCGGTCGCTTCTTGTCGAGGTAGGCGGACGTGTCGTTGTCCATGAAAACGTCGGGTTCGGCAACGTCCAGGCCCAGCCGGGCGCACAGCGAGAGGCAGTCG
>NZ_DFQP01000087.1:40620-42616 GCF_002377845.1 Microbacterium sp. UBA3486 | reverse complement strand
GTCGCTCGACCCCGGCCTCCTCCCCGGTGCGGTCCTCGCTGATCCTCAGATAGACCAGCACCTGCTCCGTGATCGTCCCGGTGCTGCTCGTCGTTGCCCTAGAGAGCATGACGACCGCCCCGATCGGAGCCCTGCCTCAAGGACACATCGAAGGGGCATCGCGCCAGTGCGCGAAGCACCTCCTTCGAGGACCGATCGACTGCCAGGCGGGTTGCCTGCAGCGTCGCTGCGACGACTAGGTTGTTCTCGCGGCAGTAACGCTCGATGGCTCGTCGCTGTGCTGTTGCATCCCCGCCAACGGCTCGCGCGCGGGCCACCCGCACGTACGCCACGACGTTCTTCTTGCGTTCGACATCCATGCCGATCACCTCCACTGACTAGGTGCGTCAGATGCACCAAGTGGAGAAGACGACGGTGCTGGCCGCACTGCTGGATCTCGCCCCACCGCACGAGCGCATCCTCACGATCGAGGACGTGGCGGAGCTGCGGTTGAGGCATCCGCACGCCGTGTCTCTCGAAACGCGTCAGGCGAGCGCGGAAGGGGTCGGGGAGGTCTCGGTCGATCGACTGCTGCGGGAAGCGTTGCGCATGCGGCCCGACCGCATCGTGCTCGGCGAGTGCCGCGGTGCCGAGATCTCGACGCTCCTGGCAGCACTGAACACCGGCCACGACGGCGGCGCCGGAACCCTCCACGCGAGCCGTCTGGAAGAAGTGCCCTCGCGCCTCGAAGCGCTGGGTGCGCTCGCGGGATGGACGCCGGAAGCGCTCGCTCGACAGGCCGTCAGTGCACTGCACGCGATCGTCCACGTCGAACGGGGTGCTCTCGGCCCTCGGGTGCGCGCGATCGGCGGTCTCGAGCTCACCGGTGACCGGTTGCTCGGAGTGCGAAGGGTGGTGGCGTAGCGCGTGTGGAAGCGACTCCGGTCCCTCGCCCGGTCACGAATCGCTTCAGCTTCGGGCTCGGCTTCGAGCGTCACCGCGCATCAACGGAATGAGGCGACGGTCGTCGCGGAACGAGCAGCGGCGCTCCTTCGCGGGGGAGTGCCGCCCGGTCGGGCGTTCGCAGTGATCGCCGCCGACGCAGAGCCGACCTCTGCCACAAGAATCATCGCCGCCCGTGTGGCAGACGGAGTCCCGGTCGCCTCCGCGCTCGCAGCGACCCCCGATCCGGAATGGCGCGTGCTGGCAGTCGCCTGGCGCCTCGCCGAAGCATGCGGTGCTCCGCTCGCCCCCGCGCTCCAACGCATCGCGTATGCGTTGCGCGAACTCGACCAGTTGCGGGAACGACGATCCGTGCTCCTGGCGGGTCCGCGGGCGACGGTGCGCATGGTTGCGGCCCTGCCGATCCTCGCGCTGCTGCTCGGCCTGCTGCTCGGATTCGATCCGATACCGGTGCTGTTCAGCGGGATGGGGGCGGCGATCGCGGCGATCGGCATCGGTCTGCTCGGCATCGGCGTGTACTGGTCTCGCGCCATGCAGCATCGAACCGCGAGTGACGATCACATCGCCGGTCTGCCGTTCGAACTGCTCTGGGTCGCGCTGGGAGGCGGCGCCCCTCCTTCCGCGGCACTGAGACACGTGGTGGATCGCGTGGACCAGTACGGGGCCGAGTGGATCGCCTTCGACGACTTCTGTTCCGGGAGCCCGCTGCTGTCGACGATCGCCGCTGCGGAAGCCGCCGGTGTTCCGATGCGCCCGCTGCTGCTCGAACACGCGGATGCAGAGCGCGTGGCCTCTGCTGCGCGACTGGAACGGGAGGCGGAACGCCTCGGCGTGCGCGTGCTGGTGCCCCTGGGGGTCTGCGTGCTGCCCGCCTTCATCGTGCTCGGCGTGCTGCCGGTGGTGCTGTCCATGTTCGGGGCTGTGTGATGCTTCTCCGACAGCGTTCGTACTCCACAGGGGATGGCGATCGCATCGGCGTTCGGGTTCTCCACAGATCGTTCGTCGGGCCGCGTCGGGCCGAGCCTCTCCCGTGAGGATGGATGCACCGGCGATC
>NZ_DFQP01000087.1:38423-40402 GCF_002377845.1 Microbacterium sp. UBA3486 | reverse complement strand
GCGAGGTCAAGGAGGTTCCCGATGCAGCCCACACTCCAACTCGTATCCGACCGAGGTGCGACATCCGTGGAAGGCGGGCCCGAGCGCCGCCGCACACGTCTGCAGCGCGTCCGTCGCGGAGGCCGACGACGCGGGCGGGCGTTCGTCGGCGAGATGCGCGCGCTCGCCGACGATGAGCGCGGCGCCGTGACAGCGGAGTACGCGATTGTCATCATGGCCGCCGTAGCATTCGCCGGTCTGCTGGTTGCCATCATGCGGTCGAGCGAGATCCGAGCGATGCTCGTGGAACTCGTCGAGAACGCCCTCGGCGCAGGGTCCTGATGCTCGCGGCGCTGCGGCACGACGAACGTGGCACGGTCACGGCGGAATTCGCGATCGTCGTGCCCGCAGTGCTCGCCGTACTCGGGCTCGTGATCGGCGGCATCTACGTGGCGGCGCATCGCATCACCCTCGTATCGGCGTCGGCTGAGATCGCGAGATCAGAGGCCCGCGGTGATGCCGAGCTCGCCCAGAAACATGTGGATTCGCTCGGTGATCGAGTGGAGATCGAACGTGTGGAAGACGGCGTGCTGCACTGCGTCACGCTTCGGTCGCGCCCGGGTGGAGGACCCCTCGCCCGCATCGCGGTCGAATCGCGCTCGTGCGCCGCCCGAATCGGTGAGGGAGCGACCTCATGAGCGCACCGGCGACCCTCGTCTGCGCAGCCGCTGCGATATGTCTCGGCGTACCGATCATCGCGGCGTCGTCGCACCTCGAAGCCTCCCATCGTGCAGCAGGGGCCGCTGACGCGGCAGCGCTCGCCGCAGCCGACTCGGCCGCCGGGTTTCTCGCGGGAGACCCCTGTGACCTGGCGGGGGCTGTCACGAGTGCGATGAGCAGCGAACTCGTGTCCTGCGAGCTCGATCCCGCCCTCGCCGACGCCCGCGTGAAGGTGGTGGCGGACGGGCCGCTCGGGGCCGTCGCCGCTTCGGCGCACGCTGGTCCACCGCCGAGTTCCGCGATGCCGGGAGGTGCGATTGGCGCAAATGGCTGGGCGTGGCCCAGCTCGGAGCCGGGCATCACGCAGGGGTTCCACGACGGCTATTCCATTGATCTCCGCGCGGTTGAAGGGTCACCGCTCTACGCTTCCTACGACGGCGTCGTCGTCGCAGCCGGAACGGACAGCGACGGGCCGCCCGAGAAGTGCGTCGCCGAACCCTCGTGGTGGCATGGCCCGAATCACACGATCATCATCAGACACAGCTATCGGGGGGAAGTGCTCTTCAGTTCCCACAATCACGTGGCCCCCGGATCGACCGACGCGTTCGGGCTATCGCCGGGCACTGCAGTGCGAGCCGGACAACCGGTGGCCCTCGCAGGTATGAGCGGATGCACGTCGGGGCCGCACTCGCACTTCACGCTGTCGACCACCCCGTCGAACGCGTTTCCCGACGTGAACCCATACCTCTATATCGGTGGCCCTGAGATCCGTTGATGCAGTGCGCAGAAACTCCGATGCGGGTACTTCGGCCGGCGACGGACATAATGAAGAGAGAACATGCGTGGAATCCCGCAGGTGGATTCTCACGCCAGAATGTGTATCGTGTCGGAGCAGAACCCTCAGCCGGTCCTGGCGGAGCAGCCCTACACTGCGTGAAGCAACGAAGGAGACCCGTGAAGGGTACGAAGAAACTCGTCATCGTCGAGTCACCGACCAAGGCGAAGACCATCGGCGGCTACCTCGGAGACGACTACGAGGTCATCGCATCGGTCGGACACGTTCGTGATCTCGCCGAGCCATCGGCCCTGCCCGCGGAGCTCAAGAAGGGCGCATTCGGGAAGTTCGCGGTCGACGTCGAGAACGACTTCGCCCCGTACTACGTCGTCAACGACAACAAACGCAAAACGGTCTCCGAGCTGAAGCGCGCGCTGAAGGGTGCCGACGAGCTGTGGCTCGCAACGGATGAGGACCGCGAGGGCGAGGCCATCGCGTGGCACCT
>NZ_DFQP01000087.1:35985-38289 GCF_002377845.1 Microbacterium sp. UBA3486 | reverse complement strand
CGAACAGGCCAAGCAGAACACGCGCGACCTCGACACGGCGCTGGTCGATGCGCAGGAGACGCGACGCATCCTCGATCGCCTGTACGGGTACGACATCTCTCCGGTGCTCTGGCGCAAGGTCGCGCCCAAGCTCTCCGCAGGCCGAGTGCAGTCGGCGGCGACGCGACTCGTCGTCGACCGCGAGCGCGAGCGCCAGGCGTTCCGCGCTGCCGAGTACTGGGACCTCACCGCGACCTTCCGACCCGACGACAGCGCTACCGACACCACGGCGTTCCAAGCCCGGCTCGTGCGGCTCGACGCCCAGCGCGTCGCCACCGGCGGCGACTTCGGCGACGACGGCAACCTGACGGCTCGTGCGTCGAAGGCGGGGGTCATTCCGCTGGAGCAGGAGCGTGCCGAGCGCCTCGCATCCCTGCTCGCTGCGGACGCCAGGGGAGAAGTCGTCTCCGTCGAGACGAAGCCGCACACGCGTCGCCCTGCAGCGCCGTTCACCACGTCGACGCTGCAGCAGGAGGCCTCTCGCAAGCTCCGCTACAGCTCACGGCAGACGATGTCGTTCGCGCAGTCGCTGTATGAGAACGGCTACATCACGTACATGCGTACCGACTCGCCCTCGCTCTCGAAGCAGGCAGTGCAGGCGGCCCGGTCGCAGGCTGCGGAACTGTACGGCGCGCAGACGCTGCCCGAGAAGCCGCGCGTGTACACGGGCAAGTCGAAGGGCGCCCAGGAGGCGCACGAGGCGATCCGGCCGGCCGGTGAAGTGTTCCAGCGTCCGAGCTCTCTCAAGGGGAAGCTCACGCAGGGCGAATTCGCGTTGTACGAGTTGATCTGGAAGCGCACGGTTGCCAGCCAGATGGCAGACGCCAAGGGCTCCACCGACACCGTGACCCTCTCGGCACAGGTGTCGGAGGCCGGAAGCGCTGCACCGACCGCTGCGGAATTCACCACCAGTGGCACCGTCATTACCTTCCCCGGATTCCTCCTCGCATACGAGGAAGGCCGCGATGAGAACCGCGGCGACAAGTCCGGCGATCAGAATGCGAAGCTCCCGCAGTTGTCCTCGGGCCAGGGGCTCGGCATCGAAGAGCCGACCGCGAAGGGCCACGAGACGAGCCCGCCGCCGCGCTACACGGAGGCCAGCCTCACCAAGCGACTCGAAGAACTCGGCATCGGCCGTCCGTCGACGTACGCCGCGATCATCAGCACGATCATGGATCGCGGTTACGTCACGAAGAAGGGGCAGGCGCTCGTTCCCAGCTGGATCGCCTTCTCCGTCGTACGACTCCTGGAAGAGCACTTCAGCGAGCTCGTCGACTACGACTTCACAGCCGAGATGGAGAACGACCTCGACCGCATCGCTTCGGGCGAGGCGGATCGCGGCAAATGGCTCGGCGAATTCTACTTCGGCACCGACGCGCACCCCGGCCTGCGCGGCGTCGTCGACAACCTGGGCGAGATCGACGCGCGTGCGATCAACACGATCAAGATCGATGATGAGATCTCGCTCCGCAACGGCAAGTACGGCCCGTACCTCGAGGTCTTCGACGACAAGTGCGAGGTCGATGAAGACGGCGTGGTGAAGCCGCGCAGCGTCAACATCCCCGACGGCCTCGCGCCCGACGAACTGACGCCTGCCAGAGCCCACGAGCTCGCCGACGCCGAACCGGCCGAGGATCGCGTCGTCGGTCTCCACCCGCAGACTTCGAAGCGCATCGTCGCGAAGAACGGGCGCTTCGGTCCCTACGTCACCGAGCTCCCCGATGAGGGCGAGGAACTGCCGAAGGGCCAGAAGCCCCGCACAGCGTCCCTGTTCAAGAGCATGGACCCCGCCACGATCGAGCTCGACAGCGCGGTCGCGCTGCTCGACCTTCCCCGTGTCGTCGGAGTGGACCCCGAGTCCGAGGCTGAGATCACCGCGCAGAACGGGCGCTACGGCCCGTACCTGAAGAAGGGAAGCGACACGCGATCGCTTCCGAGCGAAGATGCGATCTTCTCGATCGATCTCGCCGGAGCCCAGGAGCTGTTCGCTCAGCCCAAGTACGGCGCGAAGCGCGCGTCGAGCGCGCTGAAGGAATTCGATGCCGACCCCGTGAGCGGCAAGCCGATCAAGGTCAAGGACGGCCGTTTCGGCCCGTACGTCACCGACGGTGAGACGAACGCGACGATCCCGCGCGGCGACAGCGTGGACGAGATCGACTTCGCCCGCGCCGTCGAGCTCCTGGCGATCAAGCGCGCGAAGGGCCCCGCGAAGAAGAAGGCTCCCGCGCGGAAGCCCGCGGCGAAGAAGGCGGCGGCGAAAAAGCC
>NZ_DFQP01000087.1:0-35839 GCF_002377845.1 Microbacterium sp. UBA3486 | reverse complement strand
CCTCGAAGGCGGCGACGGCGCGGGGAAGACGACGCAGGCGGAGTTGCTCGAGCAGTGGCTCGAGGGCCGCGGGCTCGAAGTCGTCCGCACCCGTGAGCCGGGCGGCACCCGTCTCGGAACCGAAGTGCGTCGCCTCCTGTTGCACGGTGGCGACGAGATCGGAGAGGTCGACGAGCGCGCTGAAGCCCTGCTCTACGCCGCAGACCGCGCCCAGCACGTCGCAAAGGTCGTGCGCCCCGCACTCGAGCGGGACGCAGTGGTGGTGCAGGACCGGTACGTCGACTCCTCGCTGGCGTACCAGGGGGCGGGGCGCGTGCTCGACGTCGACGAGGTGCGCCGCATCAGCGAGTGGGCGACCGGGGGACTCTGGCCGGACCTGACGATTCTGCTCGACCTCGACCCCGAGACCAGCTCCGGCCGCCGCCGCGACCGCGGTGGGAGCAGCGACCGCCTCGAGTCAGAAGCAGTGGACTTCCATACGGCGGTGCGCGACGGCTTCCGTGCGCTCGCGAAGGCGGACCCGCACCGCTTCTTCACCATCGATGCTGCACTGCCCGTCGATGAGATCCACACGCGCATCGTGGGACGCGTTTCGGGGTTCCTTACGCGGTGACGCCGGCGCTCAGGTCAGTGGAGCGAGACAAACGTCCGAGCCGTCTGACGATGAGGAAGCCCTCGGCGAGATTGACGGGTTAGTCGTCGATCTCCACCACGTCGCCGGTGAACGCGTCAACGTCGATCTCACGATCTTTGCCCTCGAAGTCCACCTGGTAGACGAGCCTTCCGTCAGAGTGGGTGAGGGTCCAACTCTCGACAGGCCCGTCGATGATCGTGTTCGCGCTCTGCATCGCATCCTGCGCGTCGATCACGTCAGAGAGGGAGATCGCGGGGTCAGCCGGATCGAATGAATCCGATCGTTCGATGCGCGAATCGAGCAACACTCCGTCCGTAGCGTCCACCACGACGTCCGCTTCGTTCTCCGCCGTGGCGAGTTCAACTCGGTACACGACGCCACTGCGGGTGGTGGTGAGTTCAAGTGATTGCAGATCACCCGGGTGTGATTCGTGAGCAGTGGCTACGGCCTCTCGGGGCGTCACTCCGGGTGTGTGGTTCCGCAGATCCGTGGACGACGAAGAACTCTCGTTCGCTCGTTCCGAGGGCGCCGATGTCGCAGGCGCCGGAGAATGGCTCTCGGTGCTACCAGTGCCGCCTCCACACCCAGAAAGCAGGAGGGCGGCAACGAGGGTGGCGGGCAATGCAAGTGCAGTGGTTCGACGATTCATTGGTGTTCCTTTAAAGCGCGCGGGACAGGTTCATGTGCTTCCAGGGCGTGCGCCCACGTGAAGACACTGGGTTCGACGATAGGGTGACGAACGGACGGAACATCTCGGGTGCGTGCGTGGTCAGCTGAAAATCAGTAGGACTGCAAAGGGATCTCCGCGCATGACGGTCCGAAAGCAGTGTTGTGGGGTGCACAGGCGGGAATGTCCACACAATCGCGCGGCCGATCATGGCGCCGCCACCCGTCCGATCCTCCCACCCGGGGCCGGAGGGGGCATCCTCGGGCACCGTCCCCCACCGACTCCGCAGTTCCCGGGTACGAACGAGAGCGAGGCGCGCCGCGGCACGAACTCCGCCGCTCGCGCGTCTGCGCTGAGCGAAAATCCGGCGCTAGCCGCCACCCCGCGCTTCGCTCCGTGGGCTGGCACTGTGGTGCCATCGCGGTCGCCGGCCGAACGCGGTGCGTTCAGCCGATGACCGCCACCCCCGCGCTTCGCTCCGTGGGCTGGCGCTGTAGCGCCACCGCGGTCGCCGGCCGAACGCGGTGCGTTCAGCCGATGACCGCGCCGAAGCGATCGGGAAGGGTGGCGCGAGACGCGGCGCCGAGCTCGGAGAGCGGCAGGGTGAAGCGATCCTGCACCTCGATCGCGGCATCCGCCCCCGCACCATCCGTGACACCGATGCGCAGCACCGGGAAATCGCGGCCCGAGCAGAGCCCGCGGAACTTCACCTCTTCCTCGTGCGGCACCGCGACGAGCACGCGCGCCTGAGATTCCGAGAAGAGTGCAGCGGTGGCGTCGACGTCGTCGCGCGACATGATCTCCTCGATCCACACGCGGGCACCGACGCCGAAGCGCAGCGCGCCATCGGTGAGTGCCTGAGCGAGGCCGCCCTCCGAAAGATCCACAGCCCCGGAGATGAGTCCGCCCTGTGCGCCCGCGTGCAGCAGCTCGGCGAGCGCGCGCTCCTCGGCCAGGGAAGCGATCGGCGGGCGGCCGCCGAGGTGATCGTGCACGGTCTCGGCCCAGGCTGATCCGTCGAGCTCGTCGCGGGTGGTGCCGAGCAGGTAGAGGTGCTCGCCCTGATCCTGCCATCCGCTGGGCACGCGGCGCGCGACGTCATCGATGATGCCGAGCACGCCGACGACGGGCGTCGGATAGATCGGGGTGTCGCCGGTCTGGTTGTAGAGCGAGACGTTGCCGCCGGTGACGGGCACCTCGAGAGCGAGGCACGCATCCGAGAGTCCTTCGACCGAGCGCGAGAACTGCCACATGACCTCGGGGTTCTCGGGGCTGCCGAAGTTCAGGCAGTCGGTGACGGCGGTGGGAACGGCGCCGGACGTGGCGACGTTGCGGTACGCCTCGGCGAGTGCGAGCTGCGAGCCGACGTACGGGTCGAGCTGGCAGTAACGGCCGTTCGCATCGGTGGCGATGGCCACGCCGAGGCCGCTCTCCTCATCGACGCGGATCATGCCTGCGCCGTCGGGGAACGCGAGCGCCGTGTTGCCGAGCACGTACTTGTCGTACTGGTTCGTCACCCACGAGACATCGGCCTGGTTGGGCGATGCGGCGACGGCGATCATCTGCGAGCGCAGCTCATCGCCGGAGTCCGAACGCGCCAGGCCCGAGGCGTTGACGCCGGAAGCCTGCAGCGCATCGATCCATGCGGGGTACTCGACGGGGCGCTCGTAGACGGGGCCGTCGACGGCCACAGTCGAAGGATCGACGTTGACGATCTCCTCACCGCGCCAGTTGATGACGAGGCGGCCGGTGTCGGTGACCTCGCCGAGCACGCTCGTCTCGACGTCCCACTTCGCGGTCACGGCGAGGAACGCGTCGAGCTTGTCGGGGTGCACGACCGCCATCATGCGCTCCTGGCTCTCCGACATGAGGATCTCCTCGGCCGTGAGCGACGGATCGCGCAGCAGCACGCTGTCGAGCTCGATGAACATGCCGCCGTCGCCGTTCGCCGCGAGCTCGGAGGTCGCGCACGAGATGCCAGCGGCACCGAGATCCTGAATCCCCTCGACGAGCTCATCGCGGAAGAGTTCGAGGCAGCACTCGATGAGCACCTTCTCGGCGAACGGATCGCCGACCTGCACGGCCGGGCGCTTGGTCGGCCCGCCCTCGCTGAAGCTGTCGGAGGCGAGGATCGACGCCCCGCCGATGCCGTCGCCACCCGTGCGAGCGCCGAAGAGCACGACCTTGTTGCCTGCGCCGGAGGCGTTCGCGAGGTGCAGATCCTCGTGGCGCAGTACGCCGACGCCGAGCGCGTTGACGAGCGGGTTCGCCTGGTAGACGCTGTCGAAGACCGTCTCGCCGCCCAGGTTCGGGAGGCCGAGGCAGTTGGCGTACGACGAGATGCCTGAGACGACGCCGTGCACGACGCGTGCCGTATCCGGGTCATCGATCGCGCCGAAGCGCAGCTGATCCATGACCGCGACGGGGCGAGCCCCCATCGAGATGATGTCGCGGATGATGCCGCCGACGCCGGTCGCGGCTCCCTGGAACGGCTCGATGTACGAGGGGTGGTTGTGGCTCTCGACCTTGAAGGTCACTGCCCAGCCCTCGCCGATGTCGATGACGCCGGCGTTCTCACCCATGCCGACGAGCAGACGCTCGCGCATCTTGTCGTTGACCTTCTGGCCGAACTGCCGGAGGTAGATTTTCGACGACTTGTACGAGCAGTGCTCCGACCACATCACCGAGTACATGGCGAGCTCGCCGGAGGTGGGGCGCCGGCCGAGGATCTCGCGGATGCGGTCGTACTCGTCGGGCTTCAACCCGAGTGCGCCGTACGGCTGCTCCTTCTCGGGCGTCGCGATCGCGTTCTCGACGGAGTCGGGGACGTGCTGGTGGGAAGGTGCAGGGGCGGTGGTCACGCGCACTCCAAAGGAAGGGGCCGGCGGGGCAGGTCCAGTCTACCGGCGTGGGTGGGGCCGCTCTTCCGCGGGATGCGGAGTCAGAGTCGGGCGATGAGGACGGCGGCGATGTCTCTCCGCGTGTGAAGCACGCGGTGCACTCGTACAGCATCAGGGTCGTCGGTGTAGAAGACGAGGTATGGGTGGGTCCGAAGAGGGAAGGCGCGGATCTCGGGAATCTCCGTCACCACTTCGAAGCGCGCCGACCCGAGCGAGGGATGCGCAGCGAGCCGGCTCATCGCGTGCTGGAGTTGGCCGCGTCGGCGTGGTCGTCCGGCTTCGGCATGCTCACCGACCGCTTCGGCGTGACCTGGGTGCTCGACGTCGCCGGTTGAGCTTCGGTTCCGGGCACTGTCCCGGGGGTCGCGTGCACAACTCAGGAGAAGTTCTGCAGATTCGGTTCTGAGAGGGGATTCGAGCGATCTGCGGGGCAAGTCTCCGGAGTTGTTCACGCCCCGGCCGATGCCCCGGCCGGGGCCCCGTCGGCTGGCCGTCTGTCGGCGGGGCCCGGAATCGCGTCACGGATGGAAACGCGAAATGCGACGGCGCAGCGGTGTCCGTAGATTGGTCGGAGCCGTTGCGAATGGAGTCCCCGTGTCCGAGATCCGCGTCCTGCACGCGTCCTGTATCGACGCCGTCGGCTGAGCCGGCGGGCACCCAGATCATGACCACGGACCGTTCCTCGCAACCGTCGCATCCCTTCGATGCGCGCACCCGTCTCTTCCTCGATCGGCCGCAGAGTCGCAAGTGGAGTCTGCATCCCGGTCGCATCGGGGCGTGGGTGGCGGAGATGGACTTCGGGGTCGCGCCCGAGATCGCCGAGGCACTGCATCGCGCGATCGACGACGAGAATCTCGGCTACCTCTCCCCTCCGCAGGCCGCGGAGCTGGGGGAGGCGACGGCCGAGTGGATGCAGGATGAGTACGGCTGGGCGGTCGACCCCGAGCGTGTGCATCCGGTCTCGGACGTGATGGCGGCGCTCGGTGTCGCGGTGCAGGAGTATGCGCCCGCGGGGTCGCCCGTGATCGTGCCGACTCCGGCGTACATGCCGTTCCTGACATACCTGCCGGCGATCGGGCATCCGGTGATCGAGGTCCCCGGCGTCGAGATCGACGGACGCTGGCAGCACGATCTGCAGCGCATCGACGAGGCGTTCGCTGCAGGGGCGCGGACGCTCGTGCTCTGCAATCCGCAGAACCCGACCGGCACGATCGTCGGACGTGAGGAGCTGGAGGCGATCGCCGAGATCGTCGAGCGGCACGGAGGGCGGGTTTTCGCGGACGAGATCCACGCGCCGCTGCGTTACGACGGTGCGCCGTTCGTGCCCTACGCGTCGGTGTCGGCGGCGACGGCCGCGCACACGGTCACGGGGACGAGCGCGTCGAAGGCGTGGAACATCCCGGGGCTGAAGACTGCGCAGCTGATCACCTCGAACGATGCCGACCAGCAGCTGTACAAGCGGTTCGGGTTCGCGGTGCAGCATGGCGCGGCGACCCTCGGCGTGGTGGCCTCGACGGCGGCGTATCGGGCGGGAAGGCCGTGGCTGACGGAGGTGATCGCGTACCTCGACGGGTCGCGGCACGAGCTCGCGCGGCTGGTGGACGAGCATCTTCCCGGGGCTGTGTATCGCGTGCCCGAGGCGACGTACATCGGGTGGATCGACACCTCCGCGCTGGGGATCCCTGGGCCGCCGGCCGAGTTCTTTCGTGAGCGGGCCGGGGTCGTGCTGACCGAGGGGCGGCTGCTCGGGCGTGGCGCCGAGGGCCATGTTCGGGTGGTCTTCGCAACACCGCGTCCGATCCTCGAAGAGGCGTTCGTAGCGATGGGTGATGCCGTGCGCCGGGCGGGTCTCAGGGTCTGAGCCGGGGGTGCTCGGGCGGCGCCGTGGAGGCTGTCAAGCCCCTCTGTCGTGTCGGTGGTCTCACGTAAAAAGGGATACGAGAGAAGGGATCCCGCCATGGCTGCAGGCGACATCGAGACGTTCCACCGCAACGGCATCTGGTTCAACCGCATCGAAGGGGAATCGCAGACGTTGGGGAGCAGTTTCGAGAGCGAAGCCGAGGCGGTCAAGGTCGGTCGCAGCGCGGCGGTCGCACGTCAGGTCGAGCACACGGTCCGGACGGAAGAGGGCCCGTCGGCCGACTCCTCCGCGTACGACCTGCACCCGCGCGAGCTGATCGGTCGATGACGGTGGTGTCGGACTCAGACCCTCCTGCCCGGTCTGCGCGTCGGATGCAGTTGCAGGTATGTGTCAACGGCGCCCGTGACGCGGTCGAGCACCCGTGGCTGAGCGCGGATGCCTCGGTCGTGGCCGACGACGCCGCGCGTGCGGTGGCTGCGGGAGCGCAGGAGGTGCACGTGCACCCGAAGGATGCGGCGGGTCGTGACAGTCTCACCGCCGACGATGTCGCGCGGTGGGTGCGGGCAGTGCGGACCGCGATTCCCGGTGTGCCGGTCGGCGTGACCACGGGGGCGTGGGCCGAGCCCGATGTCGCGCGTCGTCTCACCGCGATCGAGTCGTGGACGGAACTGCCGGATCACGCATCGGTCAATTGGCACGAGGCCGGTGCCGACGAGGTGGCCGCCCTGCTGCTGAAGCGTGGAGTCGCGGTCGAGGCCGGTCTGTGGGACGCGGCCGGTTTCGAGGTGTGGAAGCGTTCGCCGGTGAGAGGTGAGTGCCTACGGGTGCCGATCGAGCTTCCCGATGAACCGACCGAGCTGCTGCGCGACCACGCCGAGGGGATGATCGCGCACGTCGAGCTTGAAGAGCCCGACCTGCCGGTTCTGCTCCACGGCGAAGAGGGGTCGACCTGGCCGGTGTTCGACCTCGCGGTCGAGCTCGGGCTGGCGTCGCGCATCGGGTTGGAAGACACCCTGCTGCTTCCCGACGGTGCGCCCGCGCCGGGGAATGCCGCGCTGGTGCGGGCGGCCGTGGCGCGGATGCGGGGAGTCTGACCGGGCAGGTGCACGGGGTGCGGCATCCTGGGGCGATGTTCTCCGACTCGCTCGTACCCTTCATCCTCATGAACCTCGCGTACATCCTCATCGGGATCCTCGTCTCCTGGCTGGTGATCTATTCGGCCGTGCGCGCGGCGCTGACATCGCACCGTCAGGCGATGGCGAGAGACGGGCGGCCCGGTCAGGTGTGACCGGAGGGCGTCGAGCACCCCCACCTAGACTCCCGCCATGCCGTTCTCCGATTACGTCCAGTCCATCCGCGCGCGGATCGGTCATGATCTTCTGCTGCTGCCGGGCGTGACCGCGGTGATCCGCGAGGGCGATCGTTTCCTTCTCGCGCGCGCGGCGGGTTCGGAGCAATGGGGTCTGATCGGTGGTGGGGTCGAGCCGGGGGAGGATCCGGACGAGGCGATCGCCCGAGAGGTGCAGGAGGAGATCGGCGCCCGCATCCGCGTCACGGGGATCGTCGGCGCCTTCGGTGGCGAATCGCTCGTCGTGACGTATCCGAACGGGGATCGCGTGTCGTACGTGTCGACTGCGTTCGCGTGCGAACTGCTTGATCCGCCTGTGCCCGATCAAGACGAGGTCGTCGAGGTCGGATGGTTTACGCGCGCCGAAGTCGCAGAGCTGCCGCATCCGCTCTGGGTCGACCGGATGTTGGCCGGGGCCGACTATGGCGTGCCATCAGAAGCGGTCTGTCGGAAGCAGGTCCGCGAGACCTTCCCGTCCCGCGTCGGTGAGCCGCACCGCGCGGGTGCTGGATGGAACGTGTTCGATCCATGCCTTGTTCTTGAACGTCGCGAGGAGCATGTCCGCGGCGAGCCCGGCCAGGTGTTCGCGGCGCTCGGTCCAGTCGAGGCACGGACGGGTGAGAGTGCGCTTCGGATGCTTCGGCAGGTCGATACCGAGCGACGTCAGCCAGGCTAGTCCCGGCGGGGTGAGTGAGAAATCTGACTCGATCAAGCCCTTCGCGTGCATACCGTCGGTGAGTGCGACGCCGAGTCTGCCCGCGAGGTGGCGGTAACAGGTACGAGCCTCCCTGATGGCGTGGTCACGGTGTTGGGCGTCGAGTGACTGCTTGGCAGGCCGGACGCGACCGGAGAATGCTGCGAGCGACTCGATCAGTTCAGCGGCGGGGGTGCCGGCGAGCCGGAGGTAGCGGTGCCGTCCCTGCCGCATCTCCTCGACCAGCCCGGCGTCCAGCAGCCTGTCGGCGTGCTCGCTCGCTGACGACCGAGCGATGTCGGCGGTCTTGGACAGTTCAGTGAGCGTCCATGCCCTTCCATCGAGCATCAGGAGCAGCATCGACGCGCGGGCGTCGTTGGCGAAGACGGCGGCCGTCGCCGCCAGTTCCGGACTACTCGTTCCTTTCATCGCAAGAACTTTATCGCCGGCATTGTTCGGTCCAGCCCGAAACGTTCCCGCCACAGACTGGACCTCATGAACCCGACTCTGGCAATCGAACCCTCCGTGTTCTACTTCGGGACCCCCGTCGCCCTGCTCAGCACGCTGATGCCGGGAGACGAAACAGCGAACATCACTCCCATCTCCTCAGCCTGGGCTCTGGATGACACCTATGTCTTGGGGTTGAGCAATTCGGGCCGGGCGATGCGCAATCTCCGCGAGAACGGTGAGCTGGTCATCAACCTGCCCGACGCCGCGCTGTGGGAGTCGATCGAGAGGATCGCCGACACCACCGGGGTTGCTGAAGTCCCGCGCCACAAGCGAGAGAAGTACAGGTATGAGCCGGACAAGTGGACGCTCGGCAGATTCACTCCACGGCCGAGCGGGGTGGTTCTGCCCCCGCGGATCGCCGAATGCCCCGTTCAGATGGAGGCCCGGGTCACGAACATGACGCCGTTGGGTGAGGACGGAGACGCCACCATCGTCCACGCGAAGGTCCTGCGCACGCACGTGCATCAGGCGCTGACGGTGCCGGGAACCTCGCACATCGACCTGGACGCCTGGAACCCGGTGTATTACACGTTCCGGCACTACTTCTCGCAAGGCGAGAGGGTCGGGGTCAGCTTTCGCGCGGAACAGTGAACCGTTCGGTCCGGAATGTGCGACAGGTCGTGCGGATGGCCCGAGGCCCGATTCAACGTCTGCCGCCCCAGCCCGCCCAGTCGGGCCGGTCGACGATGCAGAAGCGGTTGCCTTCGGGATCTTCCATGATCACGTAGTCGGCGTCGGCCGGGCGGCCGTCCCAGTGCACCTCGCGTGCGCCCAGGTCGAGGAGCCGTCGCACTTCGGCGCTCTGGTCCTCCGCGTAGATGTCGAGGTGGATGCGCGGAGGCAGTATGCGCTCGGAGTGGTGAGCGTCGAGGGCGATGCAGGGAGCGTCGGCGTCGCGCGGCTTCAACACGACCCAGTCGTCTTCGGCCGGATCGCGTTCGACGTAGTCCAGGGCTGCCTTCCAGAACGCGGACTGCGCAGGGAGGTCCGTCACGCGGATCACGACCGACACGAGCTTCAGCATGACGTCGAGTGTAGGTGGACGGTGCGGACGCGGCTATCGGGAGATGTCGGATACGAGAAACGCCCCGCCGTTCGGGTCGGCGGGGCGTTGATCTCGCGGGTGCGGCTACTGCACCGACCATCCGCCGTCCGAGGCGAGGATGGCGCCGTTGATGTTCACGGCGTCGTCCGACAGCAGGAACGTGATCGAGGCCGCCAGGTGCTCGGCTGTCGCCACGGTCGGGATGGCCTGCTGGAACGGGGCGAGGCGGCCCGAGCCATATTCGGACATGTGCGGGGGCATCGGGATGCCGGTGGCGACGCCGCCCGGGGCGACGGAGTTCACGCGGATGCCCTTCGGCCCGTACATGAAGGCCGCCGACTTGGTGACGCCGATGATGCCGTGCTTGCTGGCCGTGTAGGCGTTGCCCGAGGCGTTGCCGCGCAGGCCCGCCTCGCTCGAGACGTTGAGGATCGCGCCGCGCCCGGCCGCCTCCATGACGGGGATGACCGCGCGCATCAGCTTGAACGGAGCGGTCAGGTTGATCGCGATGACGCGGTCCCAGACGGCATCCGGGGTCTCGCCCGCGGGGGAGAAGTCATCGTTGATGCCGGCGACGTTCGCGAGGCCGTCGATGCGGTCGCCCGCGGCGGCGAGGACGGCGTCGATCGCATCCTGCTTCGTGAGGTCGCCCGCGACCGTGACGATGTCCGCATCCGGAAGCTCGGACTTCAGGGCGTCGAGCTTCGCGGCGGCGATGTCGCTGGCGATCACGCGTCCGCCTTCCCGGGCGATGCGCGAGGCGGTGGCCTTGCCGATACCGGAGGCGGCGCCCGTCACGATCACGGTCTTGCCGGCGAAGCGGCCGGAGGTGGGCTTCTCGGTCCAACCTTCGGAGGCGTCGTCTTCGGGGATCTCGCCGCCGTTGGCCGCGCGCACGAGGTCGTCGACGACCGACTGGGGAAGCTGGCCCTGGCTCATCGCGACGAGCTGCTGCAGGGGGAGTCCGAGCACGGGGGTGAGCAACTCGGGGTCGGCGCCCGTCTTCTCGAAGAGTCCGCGGATGAGAGGTCCGCCGGTCGGGTCGTTCATCCAGTCGCCGATGGTGGAGTGTGCGGTGAGGGCCATGCTCTTTCTCCTTGTTCGGGTCCCGTGCCAGTTTCGCAACGGTGCGTCTACTTATGTTCCAGTGTACGCCTGGGGGTGTACTGCGGATCGGTCAGCTCACGACGGACATTGGTCGCCCACGACGAGGCGTGTGTTCCGGCCATCGGTCACCACGGAGACGGTGCGTGACCTCCCGGGAACGGCTCGCTGTTGCGCAGCCGACACGTGTCGGCACCGTGTGCATGCCCGACGCGACGCGGGATGGTCGACGTACGGCGCAGCGACACCCTGATTCCACTGACCCCCTGCGCACACCATGACAGTGTCGGTGCGACGGAGGAAAGGCGCGAGTGCTTCCCACGCCGGTTCGTGATGCCGCTTGTCCGAGCCGTGGTGAGGCGCGGTCGAGATGCTGACGAGGTTGAGGAGATGGCCGATCCCCGGCGTGCGGTCCACCCACGCCCCGGTGCTGTCGCTCCACACGATCGCGCCGCCATCCAGCCAGCCGTGATGCCACAGCACAGGGCAGAGCGCCCGTTGGTTCTGGATCGTCGCGAGGGCCCGGAATGCGACGTCGGCGATGGAAGGGGTGGAGAACTGGATGGGCTCGACCTCGATGGCGTTGGCGATGGAGACCAAGTAGTGGCCGGCGCTCTCCATCCACGGGTAGTACGCGTCGGCACCGGGGACGTGATCGCCTGAGAACAGCCGAATAGTCACCCCGTGCGAGGTCGCATCACTGAGTATCGTTCCGAGGTTGTCGACGCTCGCTTTGACCCGGCCGGCGATCTTCTCGGGTTCCCCCTCGGCGAACTCGGGAGGGACCAGGGGATCCTGCCTCTTCGCGAACTCGTTCATGTCTCGGCTGATCCGCCAGATAGCTCGGGCGAGTTGCCCCTCGTCGATGTCCTCTGAGGCCCCATCGTCTTCGGGTGCGCGGCTCCAGGGGGTGCTTTCGGCGGGGAATCGCCGCGCCGGCGCGAAGTCAGAGCGCAGTCGCTCGGCCATGCCGTGAATGCCGATCTCGGGGTCCACTCGTGAGCGCCCGCGGCTCAACGCATCGTAGGAATCGAGGAGTGCCGCCCATTCGTAGGGGATCCAGAGCTCTTGCAGGATCGCGAGTCCGAGCGGCGCGAAACCCCTCCAGCCGTCTATGTGGTCGAGGTCGTCGTGGGTCAGCACGAGGATCGCAGGCGCGGCCTGCGCGACGAGGCGTCCGAGTTCCGCGCTACGTCCCACATCGACGCCGACAGCCACTCGACGGACTCCGCGTCCGGTCGGCGTGGACCACACCAGCGCTTCTCCCGGCTGGGCCTTATCGGCGAGACCAAACGCTGTCAGCGTGCTGGGCGCCCTCACGCGAGACGTCCGAGTCGGATAGCCGAGACGCGTGCGGGAGAGGTTCCATAGGTGCAGCCCATGGCTCGGACAGTAGCAGTAGAGCGCGGAGGTCTCGTTCGCACCGACGACGCCCGCGCCTTACGCTCGAAAGGTGCCCCGTCCTCGAAGTGAGAAAGCCCGCCAGTCCGTGCTGGACGCGATGCGGCGTGCGCTCGCCGCAGACGGGTACGAGGCCGTGACCATCGAGGGTCTCGCCGCCGAAGCGGAGGTCTCGAAGCAGACGATTTACCGGTGGTGGCCGTCGAAGGCCGCGATCCTCGGGGAGGCGCTGCTCGAGGGGGCGCTGCCGGGAGCCGAGGTGTCGGTGCCGATGACGGCAGACCTCGGAGCGGATCTGCGGGCGTGGTTCTCGGCGATGAGTGCCGGACTGGCTCGCCCCGAGGGTGTGGCGCTGGCGCGGGCGCTGATCGAGGTGACCGCGGCCGATCCCGAGCTGGGGTTGGTGTTGAACGAGCGGCTGGCGGCGCCGATCCGTGAGTGGGTCACCGAGCGGGTGTCGCGCGGGCGTGCCGACGGGGACGTGCGGGCGGACGTGGATGCGGCCGCGATCGCGGATCAGTTCATCGCGATGGCGTCGTATTCTGCGCTGATCGGGCAGCCGTTGAGTGCGGAGCGGGTGGAGGAGACCGTGGTGCGGTTGCTGCGGGGGATTGTGGCGTAACTAGTCGGTGGCAGGAGTGAACCGAAGCACGTTGGTCTCACGCCTGCGGAACCCGACGAACTCGTAGAGCCGCAGTGCGGATTCTCGGGATGGGCGGGATGTGAGATCGAGCGTCCGCAGTCCTCGCTCTTGCGCGAGCTGGGTCATGCGCTCCAGGAGGAGTCGCGCGATGCCGCGACCGCGTGCCGCCTCGTCGACCACGACGTCTTCGACGTGCCCGCGGAGCCCGGTCAGGGAAGGTGCCGTCACGAGAGTGGCGGTGCCGACGACGCGTCCCGAGTCCCGCGCCACCAGGAGCTCCGTTGCTTCGTGTGCGATGACCGCCTCGGTTCGAGCGCGATCGAATGCTGCGGATGAGGAGAGCTGGACCAGGAGCGACGCAATCGCTTCGGCGTCGGGGTCCGTGAGTTCGCGCAGCGATTCGATGGTCAGGGGCGGCTCGTCCATCTCGGTACCGTAGCCCGATTCGGGGTGGATTGCCGCGCCGCGAACGGTGTGCTGACAGGCGATGGCCCCGCCACCCTGACTGGTAGCGAGGCCGAATGAGCAGAGCTGTAGGCTCTTGGTCACTCTTTTCGGAACAGAATGCTCCCGAACCCGACGAGCATGAGACACGCGCCAAGCAGACCAGTCAGGGCAGCAGGTGCGAGGTTTCCCGTCGTGTGCTCCGCGTCTGAGATGTAGCCCTCGGCAATCGCCATGACAATGGCGAGGACGATGACGGCGGCACCGACGAATCCCATGCTGACCATTGCTCGTCTCGTTTGCGGCTTCACAATCGCTCCTCCGGGCAGTAACTCACTCTTCCGGAGGAACGGCTTCTGCGTTGCCTCACGCAGCGCGCCACCGCTTCATCATGTGGGCGTACCACGTGGCGGCAAGGAGTCCCGTGGCAACGAAGAGCCAGGAGCCGATCTCGGGGAAGCGGACGGACAGCACCGTGGAAGCCACCATCAGCAAGCCCATCGCGACCGTCATGAACAGATAGCGACCCGGTTGCGTGATCACGCCGAACCAGGTTCGAGGCTCGCTTCTCATCTACAGGGTCCTCCGCTGTACGTGTCGACCCACTGCGCTGGCCCGCGGAGCCTGCTGTGAACGGCATGATGCTGATAGCAGCGAGGGCGACTGATGCGCTGGTTCGATGATGTCTCATGATGAGTCCTCCTGGGGTGTCAGCATTGACCCGCATGTCTCATGGAAGGCCACAGATGAGGACGAAAGCAATATATTCGAGGTGTTGCTTTCGGCGCGATGCGCCGTGAGTCGGCCCGATCTTCGCAGCCGCACGCACGCACTGGCTCACAATCAAAGCCCTCAGGGAGCCGGAGGGGCGCAGGCTAGGTCGATGCCGACGCGATGTCGTCAGCGTGCTGGGCGTATGACCGTCGCTCGCGTTCCGTCGGAGCGGTGCGTGCAGCATCGCGAAACGCAGACCTCGCTTCTTCGACGCGCCTGAGGCGCTGCAGGAGATCTCCCCGAACCGCGGAGTAGAGGTGGTGTCCTCCCAGCGAGCTCTCGAGCGCCTCCGTCAGCGCGAGGGCTTCGGCCGGTCGTCCCGCGTTCGCGACGGCGACCGCACGATTCAGGCGGACGAACGGTGATGCATCCACCTGCTCCAGCACCCCGTACATGTCGGCGATGCGGGCGTGGTCGATCTCCGTCCCTGGGGCGGGGCGGGCATATTCGGCCGCGACGGTGGCGCGGATGAGGTGCCGTCCGCCGGGGATTCCCGCCCGTGCCGCCTCCTCGACGGCGTCATCGAGAAGCCGCAGCCCTTCCTCGATCTCGGAGACATCCCACAGCTCACGATCCTGTTGGTCGAACGGCACGGACAAGCCGTCGGACGTCGTGCGTGCCGCGCGGCGGGAGTGCTGAAGAAGAAGGAGGGCGAGAAGCCCCGTGAACTCGAGTCGAGCCGGGGAGTCCGCGGGGAGCAGCTGCCGGCACAGCCGAGCGAGTCGAATGGCCTCGCCGCCGGGATCGGGCTGGAGCGTCGGATCGGAGTAGCCGATGGTGAACAGGGCGGACAGGACCTCGCAGACGCTCGCGCTTCGACTGTCGAGCTGCGCGGCATCCGGAACGCGGTACGGGATGTTCGCGTGCGCGATCTTGGCCCGAGCCCGCACGAGTCTCTTCTCCATCGTTGCGGGTGCGACCGCGAAGATCCCGGCGAGCTGTTCGATCGACACGTTCAGGACGGTACGGAGTGTCAACGCCGCGCGGGCTTCCAAAGTCAGTGCGGGGTGGCAGGCGGTGAAGATCAGTTTCAGCCGCTCGTCCCCGTGCGGGAACGCATCGTCGTGGTCGTCGGCTTCCGGGGTGATGTCGGCGCCATCGTGCGGCTCGTGCTCCAGTCGAGCCACCGCCCGGCGCTCGGCGTCGGCGTGCCGGACGAGGTCGATCGCGCGGCGGCGGGCGACGGTCGTGACCCAGGCGGCGGGGTTCGCCGGAACCCCGTCGCCTGGCCAGCGCTCGACCGCTCGCGCCAGAGCGTCCTGCACGGCGTCTTCGGCGAGAGTCCAGTCGTGCACTGTGCCGATCACGCTCGCGACCACACGGCCGTACTCGATCGATGCCACGTGCCGCACGGCGGCCATGGCATCCGAAAGCGTGCTCGCCGGCTCTTCCGGTGTGGTCACATCGTCGACCCGAGCGGCCACACGGGGCGCACTTCCACCAGGCCGAACCGGGCCATCGGGTGCGCGGCGGCGATCTCGATCGCGGCGTCGAGGTCGTCGGCGTCGATCACGTCGAACCCGGCGATCCATTCGCGGCTCTCAGTGAACGGTCCGTCGGCCACGATCCGCTCACCGGCTCTGACGCGCACGGTCGTGGCGTCTTCGACAGGACGCAGGCGGTCGCCCAAGACGTAGGAGCCGCTGTCCTGCAGCGACGCCACCCACTCCCCGGCGTTGTCCTCGGCTTCGACATAGGGCTCAGCGGTCGGGTCTGTGCAGATGAAAAGTACGTAGCGCATGTGTGTTCTCCTCAAGGTCTTTCTACATCTCCTTACCCAGACGACGGACGACCACCAGCGCACAGGACACTGATCCGGAAAATGATGGACCGCGCCGAAGTTGCTGTACTCCGACCGGGTGCGCCTCAGAAGTCCCCTTCGGCCACCTGGAAGCAGACCAGTCCGCGAGTCCGCCACATCTCGACCACGCTGCGGCGGTCGTCGACCACGCCGATCACAGTGAAGTGCGGTTCGATGTGGGCGTCGTAGATCTCGGCCTTGACGATGTTGTCGGCGCGCTGGTCGCCCGTGCGGCGGAGCAGGAGGCGGTCGAACGGGATCTCGTTGAACGTCAGCCAGGCCTCGGTGGCGCGGCGGGCGGTCTCATCTCGACCTGAGACGACGATGAGCACGTCGACGTCGGGGTGGGCGGCGAACGCTTGAGCTGCGACCACGACCGGATGGTTCGGAGTGTCGATCGACACCTTGCGCATGTCGTACGGCGAGCGGTCGCCGATGAGGGCGAGGGTGCCGTCGACGTCGAAGATCCAGGCGCGCGGGCGATCGGTGGGCATGGTGCGAGGGTAGTGGTGACGAGGTTCAGGACTCGTCGGAACGTCGTCGTTCACGCCGGGTGACGCCCACGAGCAACGCCGACGCACCGATGATGAGGGCGAGGGCTGCGAGCCAGAAGGCCCACACCAGGTTCTGGAACACCGGCAGGTTGGCGACCACCGGGAGCGCGGCGCTGATGAGGATCATCGCCACGACGGTGGCTCGCTCGCGCGACGTGCCGCGGGCGCGTTCAGCCGTCACGAGACCGTCTCGTTCGCTGTGTGCTGGCCGGCTGTGCCCGTTCTCGGCTGATCTCTGAGTTCTGCGATCTTCATCACTGCTCCTTCACTGACCATCCCCGCCGTCGTGTAAGACGTTACTCCTGCTACGCACGCCGTCTGGCTTCGACCAGTCCGGCGGAGGGCGCGGCGGAAGCGGGGTTGGCAGGTGCGCTCAGGTGTATGGGGCGGGGGTCAGGGGGAAGGGGGTGAGGCGAGAGGCTTCGCTGCATCCGTCCGCCCATCCGCGAACCGTGCCTGGGCCCGGTCATGACGCTTACCGACGGGCACGAGCTCCGTGGCCTTCGGCAGCCCCATCGGCTTCGTCGAGACGTACACGCTCTCGGCGGTGTCGACGCGGAAGGTCTCGTGCCAGACGCCCACCGCTCCCGGAGCCTTGCGGGCTGCGCGGTTGAAGGCGGTCCAGGCGGGGCGGTGCTGCTGGTCCGGGCTGGAGGCGTAGGCGTAGAGCTTGTCGACGGAAGACCAGTACTGCACGACGTAGGGTCCGCCCGAGCCGAAGAGCAGGTGGTAGCCGAGCATGCCCGAGTCGGGATCGGTGCTGAGTTCGCGCAGCATCCCCGGCATGGCGAAGAAGGCTGGCATCCACAGGTCGGGGCGCCACCAGCGGTTGATCTGCATCCCGATGTGGAACACGACGAGCTCGCCCTCGTGGCGGTGGGTCATGCGGCCCGTGATGACTTTCGACATGATGTCTCCTTGGTTGGATAGTGTCACTATCCATAATGGATAGCGCTACTATCGAAGTCAAGAGGTGGCCATGAGAATTTCCGAACTGTCAGCCCAGACCGGCGTGACCGTGCCGACGATCAAGTACTACCTGCGTGAGGGGCTGCTGCCCGAGGGTGAGAGGTCATCTGCGACTCAGGCCGCGTACGGCGAGAAGCACGTGGAGCGGCTGCGGGTGATCCGGGCGCTGCTCGACGCGGGGGTGAGCATTGCCGAGACGCGGCGGGTGCTCGGAGCGCTGGACGATCCGCCGGCGAGTGCGCACGACCTTCTCGGGACGGCGCATGCGGCGATCACTCCGCCGGTGGATGAGTCGCTAGACCTGACTGACGCGGAGGCGCTCGTCGCGGGACTCGGATGGAAGCCGGGGATGTGCGACGAGGCGGTGCTGTATGCGGTCGCGCGGGCGCTGAAGGGTTTGGAGCGCGTCGGCTTCACCGTTCCGGATGCGGCGATGGCGGAGTATCTCGCGAGCATGCGGCGGATTGCGGATGCGGAGATCGCGGGGGTGCCGGAGGAGTCTGCGGAAGCTGCGGTGCGGTACGCGGTGTTGGGGTCGGTGTTGGTGGAGCCGTTGTTGTTGGCGCTGCGGCGGGTGGCGCAGCAGGTGAGTTCGGGGGAGCGGTTTGGTGCAGAGCAAGGCATCGATTACGGCTGAGGCATCCGCCAGTTCTCGCTTGTCTTCCGCTTTGGATGCTAGGTGCCTGCGTCACTTTGTCGTTTCGCGGGGCGGGTCGTATATCTGCGCAAAGCCGAACCACACGAACAGCACGAGAACGAGACCGATCACGAATGTAGCTACGAGCGAGATCCAGCCCCATGGGGAAGACCAAGCGGCGAACACCCATGTCAACAGACCCCACATTATCGCTGCGGACGCTACTGAGAGAACTACCGCGAGGGCAAGATTGGCCTTGTTCATCTTGCGTCTTCGAGCCGAGCGTTCCCGTGCGCGGAGTCGCTCAGCCTGTGCCACCACCAGGAGGTCGAGTGCATCGCGCGCTTTTGAGGTCTCGGGCACTTCGTTAAGAGCCGCCGTGCTGTGTCGCAGCCGGCGGTACAACGCAGGATCTCGGTCCTTCGTGACGACAGCGGTCACGAGCGCGAAGACCGGAACGGCCAGAGCGATCAGTATTGGCTGCCATGCCTGCATGTCCACTCAATCCTCCGCAACCAATTCTATAGTCGGGACGCTTGTCGTCGCGTCGACGGTCGACGTGGACTCAGGCTTGAGAACTCGGCCTGGTTCCGCTGTCGTCATCGACGCCAAGAAGACGCGGAGCGCGGGGTCGCAAACGTACACATACGTTCCGCGCATCCCGCGCGTCAAGAGCACTCCATAGATGTTCCGGATGAACGTCAGCAAGTCATCGTCCCCGAACGCATCCTTCAGGTGCCCGGTGTTCTCCTTACCTTTCTTGTCCCGATAACTCTCGCGATCAGCGACGATTCGACCAGTTGCCGGGTCGAGGCGGAGATCCGGCCCGATGATGACCCCGGCGTAATTCAGGTCGTAGCCCTGAACGGTGTGGATCGAACCGACCTCTTCGAGCGACCCCTTCGAGTTGATCCAGTCCTTATCGGTGCCGTTCCACCGCATTCGCTCACCGTCAAGCTCGATGTCGTACGCATCCGGGTTCTTCTTCGACGCCCAATCCCACGCGTAGCCCGCGACGAGGCGGGAGAGGCCGACCTCAGCATCCTTCTGCCGGATGGCGTCGCGCATTTCTCCGAGGTCGTCGAAGAGCCGGAGCTCATACTCGCCGAGGTCGGGGAGCGAAGGCGCTTCATGCCTCAGCAGGGCGCGGATGAACTCGACATAGTCTGCGCCGGCCTGCACGCGCATCTGAGTCGTCAGACGGAAGAAGCGATGCGCGTCCTTAGACCCAATTATTTCGGCGTTCAGTGCCGCTGGGGAGAGGTCATGAGGCCGCACGCTCTGCTCGCCATCGACAAGCAGGAGCTGATGCTTGCTACGAGCCTTGATCCAGTCGAGCTGGGTGTAGCGAGGATCATCGCTTCCGAACAGAGCTTCATTGATCTCGCCGAACTTCTTGTTCTGCACACCCGACGCCTGATTGGCTCGCTGCCCAAGGCGGTGGGTCTCGTCGACGAGTACGAGGTCATAAGTCTCGTCCGATTCTCCGAGCTGGAACGGTGACATCACCATCGCAGCATCAAGCTTGGGCGTCTTCTTGAAGACCTTCTTGACTGACTCCCGCAAGGACTGCTGCGGTATCACTAGCGCCATGCGAAGTGTTTTGAGCAGCTCGCGATCCTCGGGGACGAAAAACTCCGAGAACATGGAGTCAGGCTTGACGTCGTCATGGTCTTGGTAGTCGCGGATGTCGGCGAGCAGCTTCATCAGGAAGATCGCGATGATCGTCTTCCCTGTTCCCGGGTTGCCCTGGACAACGAGTGTTGATCGAGCGCCGGGGTGCTGAAGATCTTCGAGGAGACCTTCCAGGATGTCCATGATCGCGATGCCCTGGTCGTCTGTCAGAGCTTTAAAGGGCGACAGCTTGAACAGGTCGGAATTCTCGATCTGCGGGATGCTGCGCGAGAAGAGACCCTCTGCTCGCAGCGCTTCAAATACATCGCGGAACGACTCGCGGTAGAGGTCGCGGCCGTAGTACTGCGCGTCTGTCAGACCGTCGTTGCCATTGAGGATGCGGTATCGGCCGTCGCCTGAGAACCAGCGAATGAGATGCGATTCAAGGTCGAGACAGACCGACTTGTTGAACGTGTGATCCACGACGACGCGGATCGATTCAAGGGACTCGTTCTTCTTCGACCCCGCGAGATGCTGACGCATCCGGGTAGCGGCACTCACCGTCTCACCGACATAGAGCCCGGGTGAATTGCGGTGGGCGTCCCCTTCGATTACATAGACAACCGGCCAGTTAGCGTGCCGGGCGTCGTCGCGCGCTCACGTGTCAACGGCGTCACGGCGGAAAGGCAGGCGCTGGATGCTGAAATCTGTCATTCCGGTGCCTCGGAGAGCTTGGTGTACTTCGTCATGCGGCCTTTGGCCAGCTCCACGGGGTACTTCGCCTTCGTCGACTCCAACTTCTTCATGACGATTTCGTCGAGGTCGACGCCGATCTTGTTCGCGAGGTGGATGCAGTAGGTGACAACATCCGCGAGCTCCGCCTCTACCTGTTCTTGGTCGAGGTCAGCGGACCACTGGAAGCACTCGAGGAGCTCGCCCGCCTCGATCGAGATGCTCTTGGCGAGGTTCTCGGGCGAGTGGAACTGGTCCCAGTCCCGTTCGGCTACGAAGGCGCGAAGGGCGGCGAGAGTCTGCGGCGACGGCATGGGATGGACGCTACCAGGCACCGTAAGTGCTGTGTCTCGTTGACCCCAGGCGAGCACAAGATGCAGGAGCGGCATCAGCGAGAGAGATAACGGCCACCCGTAGTGTGAAGCGACTTTGGGCAGTTCCATTTCACATCGGGGACTCCGGCAAGATCCAAAACAATCGAGATTCTTGCGACAACGTCACTTGAAGCTACAGCCAGCCGGTGCGCGCGTTGCGGCGTGGGTGAGGCGCGGACACTACTTAGGTCTCACCGCCGGTGCCGCTACGCTTGCTCTGAACGGCGCGGTGGGGTGCCTGCGTAGCGGAAGGAGCACCGATGGTTTTGCCCCGGATCGTAAGTCTCTTTTCGGGTGCTGGTGGCCTCGATCTCGGCTTCAGTCAAGAGGGATACGAGATTGCGTTCGCGGTCGATCAGATGGCCGCGGCGATCCAGACACACAAACGCAACTTCCCCTCAACAACATCGATCGCTGCCGACATCACAGTTCGGAACGAGACTTCCGGAAAGCTCGCCGTCCTGGATGAGATCGCGAACGCGCTCACGGATGGTGAGGCGATCGGGATCATCGGGGGTCCCCCATGTCAGGGGTTTTCGCGCGCGAACCCGAACTCCCGCGCTGACGATCCCCGCAATCAGATGCCGGCCTATTACCTCGAAATCGTGGAGGCGCTGCAAGTGCGCTACAACGTGCAGTTTGTCCTCTTCGAGAATGTCATGGGTATCCGCGATGCCAAGCACTCCATGACTTTCGGCGGGATCCTCGCCCGGTTCGAGGAGCTGCGGCTTACTGCGGGCGTAGCTGAGCACAGCGCCCTCGACTATGGCGTGCCACAGACGCGCAAGCGCGTGATCATCTCCGGTTTCAAGAGCGACGACGCTGCTCGATCGTTCGCGCCAATGACTATCCCTCGTGATGAAGTGGATCTGACCGTCCGCGGTGCAATCGGCCAGCTCCCGCAGCCGGCCTTCTTTTCCCGGGGACTCACAGCCGAAGAAATCCCGACTCATCCGAACCACTGGACGATGACTCCACGATCTAAGCGTTTCAAAGGCGAAGTGGATGGGCCCGCACCGACGAGGAGCTTTCGAAGGTTGGCATGGGACAAGCCCAGCCCGACTGTGGCCTACGGGCATCGCGAGATTCATGTTCATCCCGAGGGAACTCGGCGGCTCAGCATCTATGAGGCGATGCTTCTTCAAGGCTTCCCGACCAGCTTCATCCTCGAGGGGACACTCTCAAGGCAGGTCGAGCAGGTGTCAAATGCGGTGCCGCCCCCCGTGGCGCGGTCTCTTGCTGCGGCGACATCCGTCGCCTTGACCGCCGCCTCGAATGGCGGCCAGGTGTCAGCGGTATAGCAGCCTTGGGCACATCACTGCCCATCGAATGTCGGAGGTCATTCCCGTGGTCGAGGGTAAAAGGTGAGCGAAATGGTGAGACGCCCTGGGCCGAACGTCGTCCTCAGTCTCGCTGACAACCCTGAATCCACCCCGATCCGATCAACTTGGATCGGCCCGATTCTCGCGCTTGGAGCAAGGCTTGCGCGGAAGGCCGATGCGTTCAGCGGCCGGCAACTGATCGTTGCTATCTCCGTCCCGAGCCGTGAATACGCGGCAACACTCGTCGGCGCGGGGTGGACCCTGGGGCGATCACCGATTCAAATGACGACTGATCCGCTGACCGTGCTTAAAGGAGCGATGCATCACGCGCACTACCGCGCGGTGAATGCGACGCACATAATATCAGGACCATTTCAGGAGCTTGATGAAAGTCGAGCGCAGGCCAGAGCTGCCTTGGCGGGTCATTGGGCTGTTGATCGGCTGGAGGCGGTTGCAGCGGTGGCGGAAGTCGACCCAGCAGAGAAGATGCCTCGCCCCCACATCGGAAGCATCGGTCGAATGAGCGGTATCGAACGGGACTGGGCGCGGCGTCTCGTCGCGCCCGCGGCCGACCTCGCGATCGTGGGCACGAAGAGCTGGATCGCTGATGACCTCGAGGCGGTTCTGGCCCGCGGCGATGACTCCGACGGCGATGCGCTAGCGACGTTGCTTCTGCCGAGGACCGAGAAGTCGGCGACGTGGTTTTCGCGCATCTACTCGTCATCGGGCTTGGCTGACAGGCTGCCTCTGCCATCTGACGTTGCTCTCACGATCCTCGACGGACAGGGAGCGATCCGTTATCTCAATGACATCTTGTCGCCGATCGTCCTTTGCATCATCGATCGATCAGTCGCTGACGAGAGCGCAGTGGAGCACGTTGTTCAGATTAGGAACTCGCGAGGCGAGCCGATTACGTTGTCGGCGCAGCTTGGATGGACCCCGCCCGTAGGCATCGAAGCGCTCGGATTCACGGTCGCGCTGTGATATCTCGGGTCGTCAATCTGGACCAGCGATACGCGGCCTCCGCTTCGCTGGCGCGACACGGCGTCGAGATGATTGCTGTGCGTGATGACATTGGAGCGAGATTCGATTCCGCTACCCGCGCTCTGGTTCGACTAATACAGCGAGACGGGCCGGGGATTTGGGACGACCTCGCCGGCGCCGCGAAGGTACTGCGCTGGCGAATCATCACCGACCCGATGCCGAACGAATACAACACTCAGCTTCAGGTCGCCGCGGGTGAAGTGGGCCGCCAGGCCCTTCGGCTGGTGGGTGCAGTCGATGAAGAGGATCTACTACGGGAGGTCTCCGATGCCGCGGCTGCTCTGAGCACCCGCGACCCACTCGTAGGTGGCGTCTTGGCGGAGTCCCTAGCTGAAGTTGGATCGGATTCGGCTGTTGTCGTGGTCGCGAGTACTCGATCTCGACAGGGGCTAGACCGGTGGCTCGGCCCGCTCGGGGGACGAGTTTTGACACTCGGCGATCTCGAGCGTGCGGACGTGCCCGAGGAAATTGCCTATTTCGTTGGACCGCCCCGGTTCTTCAAGCCGACGGCGGTAACTGCACCACGCACGCCGGAGGTGACGTTCATAGTTCCCGCTTGGTTCGGGGATCGGACCGTTCCCACTTCGGCAATTGCGGACTACGCCGAAGGCGGAATCTGCGTTGCGGCGCGGGTTATTGAGGTTGGTGACCGTCCCGCTATGGCGCCAGAGCAAACGTTGACGGAGCAGAATCCGATCCCGGAGGAGCACCTTCTTCCCCAGCCTTTTTGGGGTAGGCGACCAAGCGAGGACCGTGCGCCGGATAAGGACGAGGTCGAGGCACGGAAGATCCTCCTCTCGGGAAGCCGCGCGATCTGGCTCGATGACGATGGAGAGCGCATTCGTGCCTTGGATCCGACACAGCCCCCAGGCGAGCGAGTCGGCTATTCCAATGTGTCAGCGGTTGCTCCAGGAACCCACTTGCTTCTCCGAGAAGGTGAGGCCGAGCGTGAGTCGCTCCAAGCGCGAGCGTTTGCGAGAATCGGGGCGCGTGCATCCGCGATCGAGGCTTCCCAAGCATCTTGGAAGGCAGCACTGATAGAGAAGCTCGCGATGAGGGGGGTAGGAGAGTCGGAACGCGCACTACGTGCGCTCGGTGTTCGCGCGGCCGGTCAGGTCCGGGCGTGGGCATCGGCTCATGTGATGCGTCCGCAGAGCGATGGGGACTTCGAGCGACTCCTCGAATGGCTGGGGCTATCGGTGCAACCGTACTTCGGACACGCCACTCTATTGAGGCACGAGGTGCACCTGGCCACGCGGGAGCTGCGAGACCGACTGGAGTCGGCAGCGGATGCCGCCGATCTTCACGAACTCGAGCGAGTTGGGCACCTGAGTTTAGACATTGCTGAGCCAGGCCTCCGAGGTATGTTCGTCACTCGAGTTCTCGCTATCGCCCCGTTCACGGAGCTCGTTGGGCGGTACGATGCTCGGGTGCCGTTCGCGGATGAGGGTGCTCGATGGCTCGGATGATTCCGGCCTACTGCGCTAATTCTGCGCCTCCAGGTGAGAAGGCGGTCTTCGCTGCCCTCCGGGATGCCCCGGAGACCGATGAATGGGTCGTGCTGCATTCCCTTGGGATCGCTCAGCATGAGCGCCAGGTCGAGGGCGAGGCCGACTTCGTCGTCGTCGTGCCCCTCGCGGGTTTGTTGGTGATCGAGGTGAAGTCGCACCTGTCGGTCGCACGCGGCTCGGACGGCACGTGGCGGCTCGGGCAAGACCCCCCGATAGTTCGGGGCCCCTTTCAACAGGCGCGGGAGGCGATGCACAGCATCCGTGACTACCTCTTGAGCAAAAGGGTCGAGCTGCGAGACGTCCCGGTCTTACACGCGGTTTGGTTCACCGGAGTGCGAGCCAGGGCAACGCTCCCCGATTCTCCGGAGTGGCACTCGTGGCAAGTTCTCGACTCGAACGACGTTCCGACCGCGGCCACCGCTATTCAGCGAGTTATGGCGGAAGGTGCGGAGCATCTAGCATCGAAGATCAAGTACTTCGGTTTCGGTGGACGAGGTCCGAACCAAGGCATCGCCGGGCGGATCGTGAGTACACTCCGCCCCCGATTCGAAGTGGTTATCACTGCTGGGGACCGGCGACAGGCTCGAGAGGGCCAGCTCGCGCGGTTCGTCGAAGAGCAGTACCGCGCGCTTGACTCGGCCGCGGACAATACGGGCGTGTTGTTCACGGGGCCGGCTGGCACAGGCAAGACTTTCCTTGCCGCTGAGTCCGCCCAGCGAGAGGTCGCTCAGGGCAGAACTGGTCGGTTCTTGTGCTTCAACCGCTTCCTTGGGCGCAGTCTGCGAGAAAAGCTCGCAGATGTCCCGGGCCTTCGCGTGGGCACTATGCACCAAGAGATGCTGCGGCTCGCAGGTCTGAGTAGTCCACCGGCCGGTGCCGGCGGGGACTTCTGGGAACGAGCGCTGCCAGAGCAAGCGCTCGAAGGTCTTGCAGAACGAAGCGAAGGCGAGGTCCTAGACTTTCTGATCCTTGATGAAGTGCAGGACATCGCGACTGACAAGTATCTCGATCTGCTCGATCTGCTCGTCAAAGGGGGTCTCCGCGAGGGCCGCGTGCTTATGTTCGGTGACTTTGAGCGCCAGATGGTCTACGGCCGCGAGCGCTCCCGCGACGTGCTTCGCGCGCGGTCGCCGCACATGGCCTCGTTCCGCCTATCCGACAACTGCCGGAATCTCCCCCGCATTGGATATCAAGTGAACATCCTCGCCAATCTCGCGCCAGGGTTCCGAGAGTTCCGTCGAACCGACGACGGTATTGATCCAACGATCATCAAGTACACCCGGGGTGAGGACCAAACCGCCTTGTTGCGGAAATCAGTGAGTGACCTGCGCGACGAGGGCTTCGACCTCACCGAGATCGTTGTACTCAGCCCTCTCGGTGAAGGCTCTGTTGCGGCGAGCACATCTGACGCATGGCTGCGCCAAGTGCTGACTCCTTTCGATGGGTCTAAGCCGACCAAGGGACGGCTTCGCTACTCAACAATTCACTCATTCAAGGGGTTGGATGCGCCAGCCGTGATCGTCACGGACCTCGACGACGCAGGAGGGTCGAACTTCGACGCGCTGGTTTACGTAGGGCTGACACGAGCGACGGATCGGCTTACGTCCCTGGTGGAAACGAATACATTGAGGCGACGGATTAAAGGTGAACCATGAGTGGAATTGAAGCCCGCGAGACGGTTGAAGCGGCACTGCGGCGAGAACTGTTTGGACCAGTCGCGGGTGATCCAGCACGCGGGCAGCCGCTCAAGATTAATGCAGGCGTTGTGCACTTCGGAACAACGGAGGCCTCAAGAGGGCAGTTTCACGACACCGAAACCGGTGAGGAGATTCTCACGAGCGGTAATCCGCTCAAGCGTTACGGCGTCGGAGTTCTGTTTGCCGGGGCTACCGTTGGTGGCTCGCCGGTCGAGCGGACCGAAGAACACAATTATGAAGACCTTGATGGTGTCACCGGTCTCGCAGTCTCCGAGGACGACCTTGTCGGGCCCCCTGTCGAGATTCAGGGTCACGTTCGTCACGATGTCGCTGACTCGGATGACTTTGACCTCACGGATGCCAATTCCTTCAAGCCATCCGCGATGGCTATCTCGTTCGAGTCACGCCTGACCGAGTCGGGGACTCTCAACGTTGAGGTCGCTGCCGCGAGGTACGAAAAGCTGACCGTGCACATTCCGGGTGTTGCGAAGCCGGTTGAGTGGTGGGTAAGGCGTCCCTTCAGAGCCGTTGGCACGATCTCGGGTCGAACTCTTCTGCAGGAGCCGAATCGGCTAAAGGTTGTCGATGTCACGCTTCTGGACGGCCCAGGACCGATCCCGCTGGCGCTCCGAGTCTTCAGCCGTCCGGTGCCTCGGGATGACGATTCTGCTCTCAGGATTGTTACCGTCGCAGTCGTCAACGACGCTCCTGGCTCCGGCCCCTCGGCTGCTCTCTTTCAGGTCGATTTCAAGGTGTCAACGATTGGCGACGCTGCAATCGTCCCCTATCCCGAAGTCGAGCTCCCTGACCGAGATGAGGAAGACCACTCACTTGATCTTCTTTATCGGAAGCAGCGTACCTACGCCATCGGGCATGGTTGCGCTGCCGAGTGGGGGACGGTGGATGCGGACGGGCTCGTGTCATTGGTGCAAGCCACGGCTCTCCCGACCTATGAGGTCGTGAGTCTTTCACCGAACGTGTACCTTTCGGACGACGACGGGAATCTACTTGTCGATGCCGAAGGCAGGCGGAAGCTTGTCACCGTCAGCATGGATGCCCTGGCCCACGGCCGCGAGGACGGTGCCGCTCAAGTCGAACTTGTCCTGAGTCAGTACGAGAGGTGGATCGAGCTGCGAGAAGCTGAGATCCCAGCACTACTTCCGCGCTACCAGCGAGCTGCGAGTCAGCACATGCTGCGAGCTCGGGCCACGTTGACCAGAATGCGGACTGGCTGGCACCTCGTCGTGACGAATAGGCAAGCAGCCCAAGCGTTCCGTTGGGCAAATGAGGCTATGCTCCTCCAGCAGGTACGATCCGGATTCGATCTGCGCGAAGCCAAGCAAGGTAGTGACGGTCGCTGGCGGGTTGAGGGAGCGCATCCAGCAGCTGACGTCCCGGACGGTCGCGGATACTGGCGTCCGTTTCAGATCGCGTTTCTGCTTGCCGTGCTGCCGGAACTAGTCGAGCCGGGCCGCCATGAACGAAGCGACGTCGATTTGATATTCTTCCCAACGGGGGGTGGCAAGACCGAGGCATACCTCGGAGCTGCCGCGGTTAGCCTGCTTTCGAGGCGCCTTCGCAATTCTGACGACGCGGGGACGGACACCCTGATGCGTTATACCCTGCGTTTACTCACGGCGCAGCAGTTTCTCCGAGCGGCTTCGCTGGTCTGTGCCCTAGAAGATATTAGGGAGCAGAACGCGGGGGCCCTCGGTGGAGGGCCGTTTGGGATCGGCATTTGGTTGGGGAGCAGCTCAACACCGAACTCGTGGGATGCAGCGCTT
This sequence comes from Microbacterium sp. UBA3486, assembly GCF_002377845.1. Lineage (NCBI taxonomy): Bacteria > Bacillati > Actinomycetota > Actinomycetes > Micrococcales > Microbacteriaceae > Microbacterium > Microbacterium sp. UBA3486. The sequence continues at coordinate 7,775 of NZ_DFQP01000087.1, read as the reverse complement.
AAGAACCTGCGGGCGCTCCGTCGGAAACCTCACGAACAGAACCTATTCCTCCTACTGCGGTGTCCGTGGTGCGGGGCGCAGATGGGTCCTCAGCCGAAGAAAGGGGGTGGGCAGGAGCCGATCGGATACGAGGAAGCCGCAGGCAAGGTCATACTTCGCTGTATCGATGGGCAGTGCAAATACTCGCGCCGCAGCGGCCTGCCTGTCCATGTGGTCGATGAAGATATCTACGAGGTTCGACCTTCGATTGTCATTGGGACTGTAGACAAATTCGCGATGATGGCTTGGCGACCCCGCGCGCGGAATCTCTTCGGGCTCGCTGCTAGTGGCGCGCGAGAGGTATCCCCTCCTAGCCTGATCATCCAGGACGAGTTGCATCTGATCTCCGGCCCGCTTGGCTCAATGGTCGGCCTGTACGAGCCGGTGATTGACGAACTGTGCACGGACCGTCGCGGTGCACGTTCTGTGCCCCCTAAAATTATCGCCTCTACCGCCACTGTCAGGCGGTATGAGGACCAAATCAGGGGGCTGTTTGGTCGGGAGAGAGTCGCGCTCTTCCCCCCGCACGGTCTCGAAGAGGGGCGTTCATTCTTTGCGGAGCCCGCGACTTCTGCCGACGGCACCCCTGAGCCAGGCCGCCGCTACATCGGCGTAATGAGTGCCTCCCTCGGGTCCACTCAGACTGTTCAGGTCCGTGTCGCGGCCGCAACGCTCCAGGCTGCGACCGATATCCCCGAGGCGGATCGGGACGGGTATTGGACAAACCTCAACTTCCTCAACTCTCTTCGGGAGCTCGGTAACACTGTCTCCCTGGTCCAGTCCGACATCCCGGACTACCTCACGGGACTCCGGCGACGTGATGGCATCGAGCCTCGCTGGCCGCATAGGACGATGGAGCTCACGTCGCGGCGTCGCTCTGACGAGATTCCAAAGGCAATCGAGCAACTTCAGATGAGGTATGCCGTTGGAAAGGACCGTCAAGAGGCGTTTGACATCTGTCTCGCATCGAACATCATCGAGGTAGGTGTAGACATCGATCGACTCGCGCTGATGACGATCGTCGGCCAGCCGAAAACTACGGCGCAGTACATCCAAGTGAGTGGTCGAGTAGGCCGAAAGCCGGAGATCAGTCCCGGACTGGTTATCACGATCTATGGGGCCGCTAAGCCGCGAGACCGTAGCCATTATGAGCGTTTTCGGACCTACCATCAGCAGCTCTACGCACAGGTGGAGCCAACGTCCGTCACGCCCTTCGCCATGCCAGTTCTTCGCAGAGCACTTCACGCGGCGGCTGTCGCCTATGTGCGGCAAACCTCGCCGGAGACTCTGGGGCCCGACCCGTTCCCCTCGGCAGCGTACGACGAGGCAATTCGTCTGCTGCGGGAGCGAGCAGAGATCGTGGAGCCCGATGAGGTGTCCGTGCTCGATCGCTTCGCACGGGATCGAGGCCGACAGTGGCGAGGCTGGGAACGCACTGAATGGGATGCAAACCCGGCTCCCTTCGGCGATCCCCTGCAAGGTCTCATGCGATTCGCCGGAACCCTCCCCGATCTTGACAGACGCGCAACAATATGGGACGTGCCGACGAGCATGAGGAATGTCGACGCTGAGTGCCGTCTCGAGATCAGTCAGGCGTACCTCTTCGAGGACACCGCCTCAGAGGAGCCAACATGAGTTCTGGAGCAATGCGCCGCGCGCAATTGGTGACGCCGTTCGGAGTGGGTGCGATGAGCGTGTTAGTGAACGGGACTTCGGTGATCACCGCTGGTCTTGACCATTGGTACGAAGTCGTCGACCAAAGCGCTCTCGCGATGGAGGAATACCAGGAGCATGACTGGCGGCTCGAATCCCGACTAAAGGTCTCCGAGTTCCGGCTACCGCCCGATTACCGGCCGTCAGCCCGCGGTAGCGACTCACGGAACGTCCGACTCACTGTGCCTGTACTGCGTTTTCCGCGCTGGTCGTTCTGCATATATTGCAAGCGCCTGGAGCTCAGTAAGCTCACGATGAAGACGCTTGTCGAGTGCCAGGACAAGGAGCATGCCGGAAAAAAGTACAGGCCGAAGATGTCGCAGGTGCCGTTCGTTGCCATCTGCACACGCGGGCACCTGGATGACTTTCCGTTTGACGAGTGGGTTCATAGGTCAGCCAAGCCATCGTGCGCGGGCACGTTGCGCCTCGTGTCGCGCGGAGGGGGTGGGCTCGAAGGGCAGGTCGTAACGTGCGACACCTGCAAGCGGGAGCGCTCGCTTCGAGGGGTCACTGAAGCTCGCTTCGACAAGAACGGTGATGAGCACACAAATCTCAGTGATCAGCTCGTTTCACCTGATCAGCCCTATTTGTGCGGTGGTGCTAGGCCCTGGCTGGCGCAGCTGGAAGGTGTCTGTGATCAACCGGTTCGAGGTGCTCTGCGTGCTGCCGGGAATGTCTACTTCCCGAAGGTGGAGTCGTCGATCTATCTCCCCCGACGCGAGGGAGCGGTAAGCGAAGAAGTCCACCAGCTGCTCCGGCACCCAGCCGTTAGCACGACTTTCAATAACGTGTATCAGCTGGACCTTGATGAAGTCTCGGGCGGGCAGCTAAGGAAACTGCTGGAGCGAAACGTTCCGCCTGAGCTCTTCACTCCCATTTCGGACGACGAGCTACTGGCGGCTTACCAAGATCAGTTCGGTATCGGGGCTAACAGCGACGAGGAGCCTGCGGAGATTCCGATCGACGCAGAGAACCTGACAAGTGACGACGTATGGCGACACCCGGAGTACATAAAGATCCGCGAGACCCCGAAGGACGATTACCTTGCCGCGTCCGACCCTGGTCTTCACGCCGACCTGTCAGATCACCTCTCGCGCGTGAGGTCAGTCGATGTGCTCCGGGAGACTCGTGCGTTGCGTGGGTTCACTCGAGTCCGCGACGGGGAGTTGAAGTTGACGGAGGGGAAGGCGATGCTCAGGCGCGCCAGCTTGACTCCTGCGCAAGACTGGCTGCCGGCCTATGTCGTGAAGGGTGAAGGAATCTACTTCGAGCTCGATGAGGCTCGGCTGGCGGCCTGGGATGGACGCGCGGAGGTCCAGGCCCGCGCGCAGCGGATCACCGATCACTACGGATCCGTGACAAGTCAGCGCGGGCTACAGGGGCGGACCATTAGCCCAAGATTCGTGCTGCTGCATACGCTGTCACATCTCTTGATCAACGAACTCATTTTTGCCTGCGGCTACAGCTCGGCTTCGCTTCGAGAACGCCTCTACGTTTCGGACTCTGCTGACCGGAGCATGACCGGGGCGTTGATATACACCGCGGCGGGTGACTCGGAGGGGACGATGGGTGGACTTGTTCGCATGGCTCGTCCGGACAATCTGCGGCAGGTTTTTGCCTCGGCGCTGGCCGACGCACGCTGGTGCTCGACTGATCCAGTATGCATGGACTCCGGTGATAGGGGACAAGGCCCGGACTCGTGCAACCTTGCAGCGTGCCATGCCTGCGGGTTGCTTCCCGAGACCAGCTGCGAGGAGTTCAATCGATTCCTTGATCGGGGTCTCGTCATTGGCACGCTCGATGACCCGAGTCTCGGCTACTTCTCAGACGCATTTTCAGACTGAGGTGCCTTCGGAAGGCAAGACTCTGGCACGGAGGCTGGCGACGAGGCGACCGGTCGCCATCGCCGGCCGCCCGCCGAGGAACGCGATCGACACCGCCATGATGAACGACGAGAACAGTCCCACCTTGGGATCCACGCCCGCGATCACCGAGAGCGCGATGGCCTCGGGGATGAGGGCGAGTCCGACGACGAGACCTGCCAGCACCTCGCGGGTCAGCATCCGCGGATTCTTCAGCGCCGTCAGGACAGAGGGGTTCGACCGATAGGGGGCACGATCATCGACCGTCGGTGCAGACATGGAGCTCCAGGGGAAGGCGCCTCGAGAATGAGGCAGACGCTCCAGCGTAGGGCGATCGAGCGCCACCCCTGATCTACCCGGGTAGATCAGCCGCCACCGGCGAAACTCTCTTCAGCCTCGCCCGCCGCTCACCTTCTTGAACCACACGCCGACCTGCGTCTGGAACAGCTCGCGAACCAGGTCGCTGTCGAGCGCGCCGTCGACGCCTCGCAGTCGACCCTGCGTGAGCTCACCGCAGACCACTGCCCACGCGTATCCGATCGCCAGGGTGAAGGTGCTGGCGACGGTGCCCGAGATCACGCCGCCCACCACGGTTCCGGCTCCGGGGATGAACTTCAGGAGGCCGGCGACGGCGCTTCGTCCTGCCGCCGAGACGGCGACTGTTGCCGCGGTCGCTGCGATCGTGGCGGTCTCGACTCTGACGCCGTAGATCGCCGCGACCCTCGCCATCATCCCGAGCTGAATGGGGATGAGCACACCGGCGTCCGCAACGGGGATCGGAATAGCTCCGACCGTCAACGCCGCCGTGGCAGCCGCGCGGACAGCTGTTTGAGCTTGCTTGCGCTTTCTTGCCAGATCGACTTTCTGGGCGGCTGCGAACGCTGCTTCAACACCCTCGGGAGCAGCGCGAAACGTGGCATCCACGAGCTCCGTGAGCCCGTGCTGAACCTGGCCGGTGAACTCATCCGCCGTCGACATCACCAGGATCGGACGGCCTCCCACGATCGGCAGGTCCAGCCCGGCGATGTGATCCGCCAGGGTCAGAGCGTCGGCGTGATACTCGCCGTTCCGCGACGGCACCTGTGTCAGGACGGCGACGACGGGCAGGCCGAGGTCGTGCAGCCGGCGGATGAACTCTGCTTCGGTGTCTTCGAACCTTCGGTCGGTCGCCCGGACGCAGTACCAGGCGACGTGGATCTGCTCAGAGAGCGGCTGCCGGCGCATCTTCTTCAGGTAGTCGCCGAGTTCGCTGATCAGCTCATCGGTGTCCTTGCCGATCTCGAGCCCACGGGTGTCGAGCAGGCCGAGGAAGCCGGAACGGTGGATGTAGAGATGCTCGTCCATCGTGACGGGTTCGCCGACTCCGGTGGGAGCGACCTCCTCGCCGAAGATCGCGTTGATCAGCGTCGACTTCCCGACGCCGGTCTTGCCGAAGATGGCGAGGTTGAAGCGGCCGATCTCGTCCGCCTGCTCTTTCCACTGACTGCGGAAGTCGTCTTCAGAGAAGGTCTCACCCGTCATTGCGCACTCCCTCTGAGGCCGTGGCCTCGGTTTGCGGCGAAGCTCCCCCTCGCTCGCGGCTAGCGTATCGGGGCACACCTGAACTCTCGCTGCCTCACTCCGGGCCGTGGTTCACCCAGTCCGAACCCAGGGCCGACGACGTCAACTCGACCTCCGGCAGCCAGAGGGAGAGAGGGAGTAGCTCGTTCACGGCATTGATCGTCTCGTTACGCGAATCGTCCAGCCTGTCGGCAAGGAGCAGAAAGCGTCGTCTGTCCCGCTGGGGGATTCTGTCTAGCGAACTGCCGAGGTCTGGGACGGAGGAGAACTCCTTGGCAAGCTGCCTGAAGTCGTAGGTCACAGCTTTCATCCTGTGCCGGATCACATCCACCGCCTTCGGGTCGAGTGGCTCCGTACAGTGCACGACATTCGGCGCCTCGAGGATCTCGCGGGTGATCAACCGGCGACCACGCAGCGACTTCGTGATTCCCTTCAGCGCGTCTTCCAACTCCTGCATCGAGGATTCGCGACCCACTGATGCGCGGAACGCCTCACGGTCGAACACCTTGTGGATGAACTCCTCGGGGTCTGGATCCTCCACCCATCGCACGATCGGCGGTTGTGAGTGTCCGCTCGTGTTCGCGACGTGGGCGAGGGCAGCGTCGAACGCGACTCGGTTCGTGGACTGCTCTTGGAACTGGTCATAGAACTTCTCGGCGAAGAGTCGCGCCCCGGCGTCATCGACCTTCCGATTCGCTCCGATGAACCATCCGCCCTGGGGGATGAGATGCGGCGCCCACCGCGAGGTCTCGCACCCGTTCAGGAACACACCGTTGAGGCTATGGGCGTCACGAAGCGCGGCGTGCAGCTCGCGCGGCGTCGCGGTGGAGGCGATGGGCCACCCCTGTTGGTCACGCCCGGCTACTACGAGACTCCCGCCCTTGCCATGCCCGATGAAGTGGAACACGTGAGGATCGAAGTCGCGTATCGCGGACTCGAGATCCTCCCAAGGCTCGTCAGCCTTGACCTGGACGTCGAACCTCTCACCGGTGTTGAGGTGCTCAAGCATCTGTGCTTCGATCCGCGCCTCAAGGAGGTCGCGCGCAAGGTGAAGCTGGGCCCACACGAGCACCCGAGTCCGGGGGTGAGCTACTCCTCTGAGCGTCATGGCGCGAGCCTAACCGAGCCATGCTCCCCCGGCTCGCTGGCTCTTCCCTCCCTCGACTCGCTGCGCCATCATGAGACGACCACCCACCAAGGAGGCCCTCTTGTCGCTCGCATCGACCACGCCGGCAACCGCCGCCACAGGCCTCCCCGGGGTCGCGGTCATCGCGGAGATCCGACGCGTCCTGATCACGGCCCTAGTCGCCGTCTTCGTCTACTCCACGCTCATGGTCGCGAGCCGGAGCTACTGCCCCGGTGGCGTCGACGGCAGTGGTGGCTTCATCGACTCAGCGGGACAGCCGACCGACCAGGCGCCTGTGTGCATGGATCTGACACTCCGCCCCAGCCCCCTGGTCTACATAGGCATCGCCGCGATCGTGCTGATCACTCTCGGACGTGTGATGAAGGCGAGCGACGAACGCTCAGCCCTCAAGACACTGAACCGCGCGTCGATCGGAGTAGCGGCACTCGTGGTCCTCGCGATCGTCGTCTCCCTCGTCTGGTTCTTCCTGATCCCCATGGAGGAGTTCACCTCCGGCTCCTGGACGGTCTTCAGTCCGTTCCCCTTCGGCGCCATCGACGTCACGACGACGCCGCTGACCGTCGAGTGACGCACCGCAAGGCCAGGAGAGTGCAGGGAACCGTCGGGCCAGGAGTGCGACACGCCCGGCGGTCGGCCTAGATTTGCCCGATCTCCGGGATCCGCGTAACTTATTACTTGTTCGCCCCAAACGGTTGAGCGGAGGTCCTCGGACCGGCTCCCGTCAAGCAGCTAACACCTCCCGAATCCCAGACACTCACTGAGTGAACAGGATGAAGGTACTGATCCGTTCCCACGGTCAGGCCGAGAAAAACTCGGACTTGACAACGGAAACGAGATCGGTAAGATAGAGAAGTTGCCCTTCGGGCCTGGCTGTGATGGCTGGGTCGTGGGAGCATCCGATCCTTGAGAACTCAACAGCGTGCACTTGTCAAATGCCAAATTATCCTCGTCTAGCTTCGGCTAGTTGAGAATTCCTTTGGATCAAAGACCAACTCCTTCCGGGGGGTTGGCAATGGATGAAGTCAGCAATGAATTTGTCTCTTTGGTCAGCATCAAACTCGCTGCGTCACCGTTTTCCCGGTGGGGTATGCATTTCTTTTTTACGGAGAGTTTGATCCTGGCTCAGGATGAACGCTGGCGGCGTGCTTAACACATGCAAGTCGAACGGTGAACACGGAGCTTGCTCTGTGGGATCAGTGGCGAACGGGTGAGTAACACGTGAGCAACCTGCCCCTGACTCTGGGATAAGCGCTGGAAACGGCGTCTAATACTGGATATGTGACGTGACCGCATGGTCTGCGTCTGGAAAGAATTTCGGTTGGGGATGGGCTCGCGGCCTATCAGCTTGTTGGTGAGGTAATGGCTCACCAAGGCGTCGACGGGTAGCCGGCCTGAGAGGGTGACCGGCCACACTGGGACTGAGACACGGCCCAGACTCCTACGGGAGGCAGCAG
>NZ_DFQP01000116.1:0-46776 GCF_002377845.1 Microbacterium sp. UBA3486 | reverse complement strand
GCCGAGCACCGGCCCGAAGAACTCGGTGAGGTGGAAGTACGAGCCCTCGCGCACGCCGGTCTTCACACCGGGCGTCCACTGCTTTCCCTCGTCGTCGAGCTTGCGCGGCTCGACCAGCCAGCGCTCGCCCTTCTCGAGCTTCGTGAGCGCGGTGAGCAGCTTGCCGCTCGCCGGCTCGATGATCGGGCCCATCTGGGTGGCGGGGTCATCGGGCAGGCCGACGCGCATCGAGGTCACGGCATCCACCAGCTGACGCTCGAACCGCTTCGAGTCGGCGACGGATCCGACGAGGATCGCCAGCGACGCTGCGGAGCACTTCTGCCCCGCGTGGCCGAACGCGCTGCGAGCCACGTCGGCGGCCGCCAGGTCGAGGTCTGCCGAGGGCGTCACGATGATCGCGTTCTTGCCGCTGGTCTCGGCGAGCAGCGGCAGGTCGGCGCGGAACGAGCGGAACAGCTGCGCGGTCTCGTACGCCCCCGTGAGGATCACGCGATCCACCGCAGGACCGGCCACGAGGCGCGTACCGAGGTCGCGCGAAGCGAGGTCGACGAGCGCGAGCAGGTCGCGCGGCACACCGGCGGCCCACAGCGCCTCGACCATCACCGCGCCGCAGCGCTGCGTGAGCTTCGCGGGTTTGATGATGACGGCCGAACCCGAGGCCAGACCCGCGAGCACCCCACCCGCGGGGATGGCGACGGGGAAGTTCCACGGCGGCGTGACCACGGTGACCTTCGACGGCACGAAGTCGGCGCCAGAGACGGTCTCGAGGTCCTTCGCGCGCTCGGCGTAGTAGTGCGCGAAGTCGATGGCCTCGCTGATCTCGGGGTCGGCCTCGGCGATGGTCTTGCCCGCCTCGTGGGCCATGATCTCGATGAGCTGACCACGGCGCGCGGCGAGCTCGTCTCCCGCGCGATGCAGCACGGCAGCGCGATCAGCGGCAGGGAGCGCTGCCCACTTCTCGGCGGCGGCGGTCGCTGCGGAGAAGATGCCGTCGAGCTCGGCATCCGTCTCGACCTTGGCGATCGCGATGGTGTCGAGGCCGAGCGTCGAGCCCACCGAGCGGCTCAGGATCTCGCGGCCCCATGCGCGGTTCGCGGCGATGGCCGGATCGGTGTCGGCCTGGTTCTCGAAGCCGGTGGTGGTTCCGGAGGGCGCCTCGGCGTCGGAATCCAGAACCGTACGGTCCTGCACGCGGTGGGGACCGGGGACGAATCCCGCCTCATCGGTCGCGAGCGCGGCCAGCGAGCGCTCGAAGCGCTCCCGCTCGCGGGTGAGCAGCGTCGGGTTCGAGGCCAGCTCGAACACGGCCGACATGAAGTTCTCGGGGCTGGCGTTCTCTTCGAGGCGGCGCACCAGGTACGCGATCGCGACGTCGAACTCGGCCGGGTTCACGACCGGCGTGTACAGCAGCAGGCGGCCGACGTCCTTGCGGACGGCCTCGGCCTGCCCGGTCGCCATGCCCAGCAGCATCTCGTACTCGACGAGCGGATCGGCGCCGGACGGGTCGGCGACCCCACGCGCCTGGGCGAGCAGCCAGGTGTAGGCGATGTCGAACAGGTTGTGGCCGGCGATGCCGATGCGAACGGCGTCCAGTCGCTCCGGGGTCATGGCCCAGTCGAGCACCCGCTTGTAGTTGGTGTCGGAGTCCTGCTTGGTTCCGTAGGTGGCGAGCGGCCAGCCGTGGATCGCCGCGTCGACCTCTTCCATCGCCAGGTTCGCGCCCTTGACGACGCGCACCTTGATCGGCGCTCCGCCCTTGGCACGGCGGGCGGCGGCCCACTCCTGCAGGTGCTGCATGGCACCGAGGGCGTCGGGCAGGTAAGCCTGCAGCACGATGCCGGCTTCGAGGTTCTCGAGCCCCGGCTGGTCGAGGATGCTCGTGAAGGCCGCGATCGTCAGGTCGAGGTCGCGGTACTCCTCCATGTCGAGGTTGATGAACTTGGCCTTGCCCTTCGCCTCGGCCTTCGCCGCGAGCTCGTAGAGCGGGGTCAGCTTCTCGACGACATCGGCCACGGCCTCGTCGAACGACCACATCGACAGCTGGCTCACGACGCTGGAGACCTTGATCGACACGTAGTCGACGTCGTCGCGGGCGAGGAAGTCGCGGGTGCCCTGCAAGCGGTGTCCCGCTTCGCGCTCGCCGAGCACGGCCTCGCCGAGCAGGTTGAGGTTGAGCCGGTTGCCACTCTTGCGCAGCTTCGCGATCGCGGGGCCGAGCTTGGAGGGCGTGGCGTCGAGCACGAGGTGCCCGACCATGGCGCGCAGCACGCGACGCGAGATCGGCACGACCACGCCGGGGAGCTTCGGCGCCCAGAAGCCGCCCGTCTTGATCGCGGCGCGCAGGTAGCCGGGCAGCAGCGACGGGGTGATGTCGCTCAGCTCGGCGAGCTTACGGCCGGCGACGCGCAGGTCTTCCGGACGCATCACGCCGTCGACGAAGCCGACCGTGAACGCGAGTCCGTTCGGGTCCTTGAGCACCTCGGACAGGCGCTGGGCGGCGGGCTCGACGGGGTGGGTCTCGCTCTCGACGAGCCAGCGCTTCACCAGGGCGGCGACGTCTTCGGTGCGGGGGGTGGTGGTGTCGGCGGCGACAGGCATCGGTGGGACCTTCCAAGAGAGCGCACACCGGGATTTCGTGTGCGGGCTGGTTCATTGTCCTGCCGCTCGGTAGGCTCCGTCTATCAACCGATTTGCGTGGATTCTGTTCACTCAAGCTGAACAATATCCGCAGAGCAAGGGACCACTGTGCTGGACGTCAACAGACTGCGGATGCTCGTGGAGCTCTCGCGCCGCGGAACGCTGTCGGCAGTGGCCGACGCCCTCTCGTACAGCAAGGCCTCGGTGTCGCAGCAGCTGAGCGCCCTGGAGCGGGATGTGGGTGTGCCGCTGCTGCGACGCGTGGGGCGTGGAGTGCAGTTCACGCCCCAGGGGAACGTGCTCGTCGCGGAGGCCATCGGCATCCTCGATCAGCTCGAGCACGCCGAGGTCGCCGTGGCCGAATCGCTCACCGAGGTGACCGGGACCGTTGGCATCGCGGTGTTCCAGTCGACGGCGCACTCCCTGCTCCCGCGGGCTCTCGAGGCTCTCAAGGACCGACATCCGGCCCTGCGCGTCGAGGTCACCGAGTGCGATCCGGAGACCGGGCTGGTCGGGGTGTCCAGCCGCGACTTCGACCTGATCCTCGCCGAGCAGTACCCGGGGCACACTCGACCGATCCACGCCGACCTCGACCGGGTGATGCTCGCGCACGATGCGATCGCGCTCGCCCGACGGCCCGGAGCACCACGGCATGCGGATGCGCTCGCCGAGCTCTGGTCGACGCGCGAGGAGCCCTGGGTGCTCGAACCCGCCGGCACCGCCTCCCGCGCCTGGGCCGAGCAGCTCTGCCGCACCGCGGGGTTCGAGCCCGACGTGCGCTTCGAGATCGCCGACCTCACCGCGCACGTGCGGCTGATCCATGCCGGGCTCGCGGTCGGATTGCTGCCGGAGCTCGTCTGGGCGGGCGACACCCCGACCGTCGATCTGGCACCCCTCCCCCACGAACCGCGGCGCGAGATCTTCTCCTCGGCACGGCGGGGGTCGGCCGATGCCCCCTCGATCCGCGCGGTGCGCAGTGCGCTGGCCGACGCGGCGTCGCACAATCTCCCGGTCTGAATGCATGACCTCCCTCTCCGACCGAACGCCGTCCGGCGCCGACACGGAGGAATCCCCGGGAATATGCATGCACATGCATCTGTTGGCACCCGTGTACCCGGACGAAGGAGTCCGATCCCCTCCTTCCGAAAGGCACCTCTGTGAGCACTCCCGTCATCGACCGCACCGCACCGACCGAGCACCCCGTCCTCGACGTCCTCGCCGGCCGCTGGAGCCCCCGCGCCTTCGACGCGCAGAGCTCGATCGACGAGGCCAAGCTCGCCACCGCTCTCGAGGCCGCCCGCTGGACGCCGTCCGCCAACAACACGCAGCCCTGGCGCTTCATCGTCGCCCGTCGCGGCACCGCGCTGCACGCGCAGGTCGTCGACGCCCTGATGGGCTTCAACCAGGCCTGGGCGGGCAACGCGGCCGTTCTCGTCGTCGCGATCGCCGAGACGGCCACGGCCGACGGCACCCCGATCACGCATGCCCTCTACGACCTCGGCCAGGCGGTCGCGCACTTCTCGGTGCAGGCACATCACGACGGCCTGGTCGTGCACCAGATGAGCGGCTTCGATCCCGAGGTCGTCCGCGAGTTCGCCGACCTCGAGGAGCGCTTCGTGCCCTTCACGGTCTTCGCCGTCGGCGAGTTCGGCGACATCGAGGCTCTGCCCGAGGTGCTGCAGGAGCGCGAGGTCGCTCCGCGCGTACGTCGCCCGATCGCCGAGACGGTCATCCTCAGCGCCTGACCTCCGCGCTCTCGACACCTCTGCACCGACGGGGCCTCCGGATTGTCCGGGGGCCCCGTTAGCGTGTGCGGATGGACCTCCTCCGCATCACCGGCGCGCGGACGAACAATCTCCGCGACGTCTCCGTCGACGTTCCCAAGAAGCTGCTGACCGTCTTCACCGGCGTCTCGGGTTCGGGCAAGTCGTCCCTCGTGCTCGACACGATCGCCGCCGAGGCGCAGCGACTCGTCAACGACTCCTATTCGACCTTCATCCGTGCCCGGCTGCCGCAGATGCCCGCACCCGACGTGCAGGCCATGGACGGGCTGACCTTCACGGTCCTGATCGACCAGCGCCGGTTCACGGGCAACGCGCGCTCGACCGTGGCGACCGCGACCGACCTGGCATCGCTGGTGCGCCTGGTCTTCTCACGCGTCGGCGAGCCCTCCGCCGGCTACTCCCCCGCCTACTCGTTCAACGACCCGTCCGGCATGTGCCCGACCTGCGAAGGCCTCGGCACGGTGTACGACATCGACATCGACGCGCTTATCGACCCCGAGAAGAACATCGACGAGGGACCGGTCCGGTTCAGCCTGTTCCGCCCCGGGGTGTACCGGTGGAAGCGCTTCGCGTACTGCGGACTGTTCGACCGCCAGAAGCCGCTCAAGGACTACACGGCCGAGGAGATGGACCAGTTCCTCTACGCCGACAAGCTCAAGCTCGACGACCCCGATCCGCGGTTCCCGCAGAGCGCCCGGTTCGACGGGGTGATCACGCGCATGCGCGATGTGTTCCTGAAGCAGCGCCCGGTGAAGATGTCGGCCTCGGTGCGCGAGGAGCTCGACCGGCTCGTGACACATCACACATGCCCGGACTGCCACGGTGCGCGGGTGAACGCGGCAGCGCGGGAGAGCCTGATCGAGGGACGCTCGATCGTGGACTGGATGCGCATGCCCGTGTCCGACCTGCATGCCCTGCTCGACGAGTTCGACGATCCCCGCGTCGCCCCGGCCGTCGACGGTGTCCGCCACGTGCTCGATGCCCTGCTCTCGGTGGGCCTCGGCTACCTCACGCTCGACCGCGAATCGGCGACGCTGTCCGGCGGCGAGGCCCAGCGCGTCAAGATCGTGCGCCACCTCGGCAGCGCCCTCACCGACGTCACCTACGTGTTCGACGAGCCCAGCACCGGATTGCACCCCGCCGACATCCAGCGGCTGGTGGCCCTGCTGCAGCGGCTGCGCGACGCCGGCAACACCATCCTCGTGGTCGAGCATCATCCGCAGGTGATCGCGGTCGCCGATCACGTCGTCGACCTCGGGCCGGGGGCGGGCTCCGGCGGCGGCATCGTGCAGTTCGAGGGCACCCCCGCAGCGCTCCGCGCCGCCGACACCCTCACGGGGCGTGTGCTCGCCGAGCCGCTGACGATCCGTGCGACGACGCGGACTCCCTCGGGCCGCGTCGCCGTGCGGAATGCGCGCGCGCACAACCTCCGCGGGTTCGACGTCGACATCCCGCTCGGCGTGCTCACCGCCGTCACAGGGGTCGCGGGGTCGGGCAAGAGTTCCTTCGCGACCGCCGAGCTGCCGCGCCAGCACCCGGAGTTCACGGTCGTCGGGCAGGACCCGCTGCGGGGCGGAGCGCGGTCGACGACGCTGAGCATGCTGCGTATCGCCGACACGGTGCGCGAGGTGTTCGCAAGCTCCTCAGGGCTCGATGCCTCCTGGTTCAGCTTCAACTCCCGTGGGGCGTGCCCCACCTGCCGCGGCCGTGGACACATCACGACCGAGCTCGCATTCCTCGACGACGTCTCCCTCCCGTGCGATGCCTGCGGAGGGCTGCGTTTCAATGAGACCGCGCTCGGCGTGCAGGTCGACGGCTCCTCGATCGCCGACGTGCTGGCGTCGACGCCGGCCGAGGTCAGCGCGCTCTTCTCCGACCACCCGGACGTGGTCGACGCGCTGGACTGGGTGCAGCGCACCGGCCTGAGCTACATCCCGGTCGGACGCTCGCTCGACACCCTCTCCGGCGGCGAGAAGCAACGGCTGCTGCTGGCCCGGCACCTCAGCGAGCCGCAACGCGATCGCGCCGACCGCATCATCCTCGACGAGCCGACCTCAGGGCTGCATCCGACCGACGTCGACACCGTCAACGCCCTCTTCGACGACCTGCTCGACGAGGGGGCGACGCTGGTCGTGGTCGAGCACAATCTGCGCGTGGTCGCCCGCGCCGACCACGTCGTCGACATCGGTCCGGGTGCCGGTTCCGATGGCGGTCAGCTGATCTTCACCGGCACTCCGGCAGAGATCTCGGGCGACGAGGACTCCCTCACCGGTCGGGCGCTCGCGGCAGCGTCTCGCCCGCACCCCTGAAGCAGGGCGCATCAGACGGGCAGAGGGGCCCGTGGATCATCCACGAGCCCCTCTGCTGTGCGTCTCAGCTCAGCCCTTGAGCAGCTCAGTCCTCGAGCAGCTCAGTCCTCGAGCAGTTCGGCCTCGATCACGTCGTCTTCCTCCGGCTCGGGGTCGGGCGTCGTCGAGGTGAGCACGAGGCCCGCCCCGTCGGCGGCCACGTCGACCCGCACGGTGTCGCCGTCGTGCACGTTGCCCGAGAGCAGCGCGGTGGCGAGCTTGTTCTGCACCTCGCTCTGGATGAGGCGGCGCAGCGGTCGCGCACCGAACATGGGGTCGTACCCGCGCTCGGCGAGCCAGGCCCGCGCATCGGGGGTGACGGCGAGTGTGAGGCGACGGTCGCGCAGCCGGTCGTGCAGCTGGTCGACCGAGAGCTCCACGATCTGGGCGAGGTCGTCTTCGCTCAGGGCCGAGAACATCACGATGTCGTCGAGTCGGTTCAGGAATTCCGGACGGAATGCCTGCCGCACGAGGGCCATGACCTGATCGCGCTTCTCATCGGGTGCGAGCACCGGGTCGATGAGGATCGGCGATCCCAGGTTCGACGTGAGGATCAGGATCACATTCGAGAAGTCGACCGTGCGCCCCTGACCGTCGGTCAGGCGACCGTCGTCGAGCACCTGCAGCAGCACGTCGAACACCTCGGGGTGCGCCTTCTCGACCTCGTCGAGCAGGATCACGCTGTACGGGCGACGTCGCACGGCCTCGGTCAGCTGACCGCCCTGCTCGTATCCGATGTATCCGGGAGGGGCGCCGACGAGTCGCGAGACCGAGTGCTTCTCGCCGTACTCCGACATGTCGATGCGCACCATGGCGTGCTCGTCGTCGAAGAGGAACTCGGCCAGCGCCTTGGCCAGCTCGGTCTTTCCGACACCGGTGGGGCCGAGGAACAGGAACGATCCGGTCGGCCGGCCGGGGTCGCTGATACCCGCACGCGAACGGCGCACGGCATCCGATACGGCCTTCACGGCGTCCTTCTGACCGATCAGGCGCTTGCCGAGCTCCTGCTCCAAGTGCAGCAGCTTCTCGCTCTCGCCCTGCAGCAGACGCCCGACAGGGATACCCGTCCACGCGGCGATCACGGCGGCGATGTCCTCGTCGGTGACCTGTTCGTTGACCATGCGGGGTTCCGCCGGCGTCGCGGCCTCGGCCTGCTCGGCCTCGGCGATGTCGCGCTCCAGACGCTTGATGGTCTCGTACTCCAGCTTCGAGGCCTTCGTGTAGTCGGCGTTGCGCATGGCGAGGTCACGCTGGGTGATCGCGTCGTCGAGCTGCTTCTTCAGCTCACCGACCCGGTTCAGCCCCTGCCGCTCTCGCGCCCACCGGGCCTCGAGCTCGGCGAGCTGCTTCTCCATGCCGACGAGTTGCTCGCGCAGGGCACTCAGACGCTCCTTGGAGGCGGCGTCCTTCTCCCGCTTGAGCGCGAGCTCTTCGAGCTTCATGCGGTCGACCTGGCGCTTGAGCTGATCGATCTCGACCGGAGACGAGTCGATCTCCATCTTCAGCCGCGACATCGACTCGTCGATCAGGTCGATCGCCTTGTCCGGAAGCTGGCGCGCGGGAAGATAGCGGCTCGAGAGCGCGGCGGCGGCGACGAGGGCGCTGTCGGAGATCGTGACCCCGTGGTGGGCCTCGTAGCGACCCTTGAGTCCACGGAGGATCGCGATCGTGTCCTCGACCGAGGGCTCTCCGACGTAGACCTGCTGGAAGCGGCGCTCGAGTGCGGCGTCCTTCTCGATGAACTCGCGATACTCGTTGAGAGTGGTCGCGCCGATCAGGCGCAGTTCACCGCGGGCCAGCATGGGCTTGAGCATGTTGGAGGCCGCGACCGACCCCTCGCCACCGCCGGCACCCATCAGCACGTGCAGCTCGTCGATGAACGTGATGACCTGTCCGTCGGACTCGGTGATCTCCTTGAGCACCTGCTTCAGCCGCTCCTCGAACTGCCCGCGGTACATGGCGCCGGCCACGAGGGCGGAGATGTCGAGGGTGACCAGCTCCTTGTCCTTGAGGGACTCGGCGACATCGCCCGCGACGATGCGCTGGGCGAGTCCTTCGACGACGGCGGTCTTGCCGACGCCCGGCTCACCGATCAGCACGGGGTTGTTCTTCGTGCGGCGGGTGAGCACCTGACTGACGCGACGGATCTCGCTGTCTCGTCCGATCACGGGGTCGAGCTTGCCCTCGCGGGCGCGGTCGGTCAGGTTGATGCCGAACTGCTCGAGGGCGGACTGCTGCTCTTGGTTCTGGTTGCCGGTCTGCGGGGTGGTCATGCGCTCCTCCTTGGAGATGCTCCTTCTGGTCGTCTCCCGCCTGCCGGATCGGGAGGCGGGATCAAAGTTGAGTTGTGTTGACTCAAGTTTAGCACTCGCCGAGATTCTCCTCCAGTCCGTTCCCCCGCCCGCCGTCGCCGATCCTGCGCTCAGCGCTCGCGCCGGACGGCATCCCAGATCGCCGCCGCGACGGCGCGCTTGGACCCCGATGCCACCCCGGCGTCGACACCACCCGGCCCGAGGATGTGCACCGCGTTCTCGGCGGACTCGAACCCGCGCTCCCAGCCCACCTCGTTCACCACCAGCAGGTCGACGCCCTTGCGCTGCTGCTTGCCGCGCGCGCGGGCGAGCAGTTCGGCTTCGTCCTCCGGGGTCTCCGCGGCGAAACCGACGACGAGCTGCCCCGGTCGGCGTGACGAGGCGAGAGCCGCGACGATGTCCTCGTTCTCGACCAGCTCGATGGCCGGTATCCCGCCGCCCTCCTTGGTGAGCTTGCGTTCCGACACCTCGACCGGGCGGTAGTCCGCGACCGCCGCGGCCATGACGACCACGTCGGCGTCGGCGGATTCCCGCTTCATCGCCGCGGAGAGCTCCGCCGCCGCGCCGACCGGCACGATGCGGATCGACGGATGCCGCACCTCGGCGAGCACATCGCTCGAGATGTTGGCCGAGACCAGGATGACCTCGGCGCCGCGCGCGGCGGCTTCGGCCGCGAGAGCCGCGCCTTGCCGACCACTGGAGCGGTTGCCCAGGAAGCGCACGGGGTCGATCGGCTCCCGCGTGCCGCCGGCCGACACCACGACCCGCACCCCGGCGAGGTCACCGGGGGCCAGCAGCGCCTGCGCCGCGGCGAAGATGTCCTCCGGCTCCGACATGCGGCCGGGTCCACTGTCACCGCCGGCGAGCTCTCCGTCGGCCGGGCCGACGATGTGGACGCCGCGCTCACGCAGCGTGGCGATGTTCGCCTGTGTCGCGCGATTCCGCCACATCTCCGCGTGCATCGCCGGAGCGAGCAGCACCGGGGCCTCGGTGGCGAGCAGCGTGGTGCCCAGCAGGTCGTCGGCGAGGCCCGCGGTGATCTTCGCGAGGGAGTTCGCGGTCGCGGGTGCCACGATCACCAGCTCGGCGGCTTGGCCGAGAGCCACGTGCCGCACCTTCGCCACATCATCATGCACGCTCGTGGTGACCGGGTGCCGACTGATCGCCTCCCATGTGGGCAATCCCACGAAGCGCAACGCATCCTCGGTGGGCACCACGGTCACGTCGTGCCCACCCTTCGTGAGCAGGCGCACGAGGTGCACCGTCTTGTACGCGGCGATGCCGCCCGTGACTCCGACGACGATGTTCACGTCTCGATTCTGCCCCAGCATCCGCCGCCATGGGCCGACACCTCATCCCCGACCTAGACTGGGGTCCGTGTGCACGGTCGTGATCGATGTCGAGAATGCCGGATCCGCACGTCTTCTCGCGGTCCGCGATGAAGACCCGCTACGCGCATGGGACTCGCTCGGAGCCTGGTGGCCGGAGGACTACCCCGGCGTGGTCGGGATCCGCGATCGCCGCGCCGGTGGCGCCTGGCTCGCCGCGAACCCCGCCGAACGTCGACTCGCCGTGCTGCTGAACCGCGCCGACGTGGGCGACCTTCCCGATGCGCGCGCCGTCTCTCGTGGCGCTCTCGCGCTGGAATCGGTGGGGGGCCGCTCCCCCGTCGCCCCGCTGGCCATGCACGGCTTCAACCTGCTCGAGGTGCGCCCCGAGGGTGCACGGGTGCTGTCGTGGGACGGTGTCGAGCTGCGCGAGACGACCATCGATCCCGGCACGCACATGATCGCGCATGACGACCTCGACGACGCGACGACCCCGCGCATCGAGGCCTGGCTGCCGGAGTTCCGCGCCCTGGGACCGACGGCTGACAGCGACGACTGGACGACGGAGTGGACCGCGCTGCTCGCCTCCTCGACCGCGCTGCCCGCGGAGGATGACCGGGCGATCATCCGCGACAACCGTCCGCATGGCTACCCCACGCAGTCGCTGCTGTACTGCATCGCCACGGTGACCCCCGGCGGCGTCGAGGTGAACGACGTCACGCTCCCCTCGCCGGCCCACTGGACTGAGTAGCGGACCGAGTAGCGGACCGGCCGAGGAGCCGATACCCGCTCAGGCGGCGGGAACCGCCGACTCCTCGGTACAGGAGAACCGCGCGCGATAGGCCGTGGGGGTGAGGCCGAGCACCCGGGCGAAGTTCTGCCGCAGCACGGCCGCCGAGCCGAACCCGCATTCGTCGGCGATGTGCTCGAGCGGCAGGTCGGTGCGCTCCAGCATCCGCTGTGCATGGATGATGCGCTGACGCGCCAACCAGGCCGCGGGTGTCGCGCCGTACTCGGCCTTGAACCGACGGGCGAAGGTGCGCGGTGACATCAGGGCCTTGGCCGCCAGCTGATCGACGCCGAGGTCGTCACGCAGGTGCTCGACCGCCCAGTCGGCGACGGCCGCGAGCGAGTCGGTGGGAGCCACGGGGATCGGGCGATCGATGAACTGCGCCTGCCCGCCGTCGCGCTGCGGCGGCACGACCATGCGGCGGGCGATGCGGTTGGTGAGCTCCGCTCCCACCTCCTGCCGCAGCAGGTGCAGGCACGCGTCGATCCCGGCGGCCGTGCCCGCGCTCGTGATGATCTTGCCGTCCTGCACGAACAGCACGTCGGGGTCGATGTCGATCTGCGGGTACATGTCGGCCATGACGTGCGCGTACATCCAGTGCGTGGTGGCGCGCCGACCGTCGAGCACTCCTGCGGCGGCGAGGATGAACGACCCGCTGCACACGCTCATCACCCAGGCGTCGCGTGCCACCGCGTGACGGGCGAGGTCGAGCAGGAGCGGATCGATGTCGCCCCACCTCTCCCGAGGGAGCGGGCAGAACACGACGAGGTCGGCGTCGTAGGCGAAGGTCAGATCGTGCTCGACGTTGACCGAGAAGCCGATCTTCGAGGTCACGACACCGGCACGGGGGGCGACGATGCGGAAGTCGAAGTTCGGCACGCCGTCGTCGGCGCGGTCGAGGCCGAATGCCTCGCAGGCCACGCCGAACTCGAAGGGCGCGAACCCGTCCTGGATGACGCAGGCGACCGTCTTCATACTCACTCCTGTTGGCAGTTTTCCGACGTTCATAGTCTATTCTGCCACTCGTGGCTGTTCGACATCGAACGTAGCGTTTCTGCCATGGTACTCCTCATCGCACTCCTCCTCCTCGCTGCGTGGGCCACCGTCGCCACCATCATCGAACTGCGCCGGGACGGCTACCGACGCACCCCCACCGATTGGACGCGCGTCGCCGGCCGCGACGTCGGCCACCAGGCCGAGTCCGGGCACGTCTATCGCTGATCGCCTGCCGCCGATCCTCGCAGCGGCGGCTACGCTCGTCGTCATGAGCGAGCCTCAGCAGCCTCCCGTCCCGACCGCGCATCTGCCCGCCGCACCGCAGTATCCGGCCGCAGCGCAGTATCCGGCCACGCCGCAGCGCTCGACCCCGCCGCCTCCGTCTCCTGCACCCGCGCCCGACGGCTCACCTCCCTCCTCGACGGCTTCCTCGACGCCCTATCCACCGTCGTCTCCGACGGCGTATCCGGCGCCCACTCCCGGATGGCAGGCGTACGCACCGGCGCATCCCGCGTTCCCCGGCCAGGCGATACCCCCGGCGCAGGCCCGCACCGGCAACCCGCTCGCGGTCGCGGCGTTCGTGATCGCGGTGGCCACTCTCGCGGTCAACCTGTTCAGCTCCGTCGCCCGGCCGTTCGTCTACGGCGGTGATGGCGGATTCGCGTTCATGCTCGCGTTCGACAACGGCATCGGAATCCTCAGCTTCTTCGCCTACGTCGTCGCCCTCGTGCTGGGGTTGATCGCGGTGCGCCGGCCCACGAATCGGCTGCTCACGGGCATCGCCGTCGGCATCGCGGGGGCCGGTGCCATCGGGATCGCCGTCACCGGACTGACGATCGCCCTGTACCAGTACCTCTGAGACGGCGCCTACCTCTGAGCCAGGGCCTACCTCTGAGCCAGCGCCGGTTCAGCTGTCGGCGCGAACCCTCCGGTAGACCTCGACCATCGCCGCCGTGCGCGACGACTGCCGGAAGGCTTCGGCCACTTCGGGGAGCGGGGTGGGTGCGGTGCCCGCGGCGATATCGGATGCGGCCTGCCGCAGCGTCTCGGCGAGTGCTGCCGTGCGCTGGGCTTCGAGGTCTCGTCCGCTCGCCGACTCCTCGGCATCCGGAACGGCCCAGAGTCCGCCGCCGAGCTCCGCCGCGATGTCGGGGTCGCAGATCACCGACGGGGTTCCGAGCGTCGCCGCCTCGAACGGGGTCATGCCCTGGGTCTCGAAGCCGATCGACGTCTGCACGAGGGCATCGGCCGCGGCGATCCGCGCCAGCGTCTGCGGGTAGGTCAACCGGCCGGCGAATCGGATGCCCCCACGCCCGCGCACGATCTTCTCTGCCGCGGAACGCTGCGCTCCGCCGCCGATGATCTCGAGATCGGCATCGATGCCGGAGGCGATGAACGCTTCCAGGAACGGGAGCAGTCGCTTCTCGGGGCTCATCCGGCCGAGCCACACGAAGCGCGGGCGTCCCGGCGTGCGGTCTGCGGGCCCGGCGTTGAGCGTCTGCGCGCGGAGGTCGTCGTCGATGCCGTTCCAGATCACGTCCACGTGCGGGAAGACATCGTGCTGTTCGAGGCGGCGGGCGAAGTGCGTCGAGGGCGCGGTGACGGCGGATGCTCCGGCGGCGAGTCCTCGCAGGAACGCCCAGCCGTCGGTGCCGGGCACGGGGACTCCGATGCCGCGCATCGCGATCCGGCGCCAGATGTTCAGCGCCGCCAGCACCGGCCCGTGCAGCGGGGTGACGGCGGCGATGCCGACGTCGACGCGGTTGTGCATGGTGTGCACGACCGGGATGCCGTGGCGCTGCGCGTAACGGTGCCCGATGAACGCGCCCCAGAAGTCGGCCTGCACGTGCACCAGATCCACCGCGGGACGATGGGTCATGGCTTTGTCGAGGAAGCGGTCGCTCCCACGCCCCGGCCAGCTCATCGCGTACTCGCGATCCGTCGTGATCGGCATCGACGGCAGGTCGATGTACGCGCCGCTGTGCGAGCCGGATGAATGGCGCGACCCGTGCATCTTCGGGGCGACCACCGTGACGATGTGACCGGCACGCTCGAGGAACTCCCGCTGGAGCCGCATCGACACCTGCGCACCGCCGAGCGAGTCGAGGTGCTGGTCGCCGAAGAAGACGATGTGCATGCGTGCTACTCCGGCAGCGGCTCGTCGCGATACAGCGCCTCGAAGGTGTCGAGGGTGCGGTTGATGTCGTGGATGGTGACGCCGTCGAGCGATGCCTGCTGCATCCGCTGGTATTCCGCGGGCTCCGCCGTGAGCACGTCGGTGAGGCGCGCGGCGAGCGCATCGACGTTCCCCGGCTCGAACAGGTATCCGTTCTCACCGTGGTGCACGAGGTGCGGAAGGGCGACGGCGTCCGCGGCGACGATCGGCAGAGCCGAGGCCATGGCCTCCATCGTCGCGATGGACTGCAGCTCGGCGATCGAGGCGATCACGAACAGGCTCGCGCGCGACAGCAGGGCACGGAGCTCTTCATCGCTCGTCCGTCCGTGGAAGGTCACACGGTCGGCGAGTCCGAGCTGCGCGGTCAGATGCTCCAGCTGCTTGCGCTGATCGCCGCCGCCCACGATGTCGAACGTCGTCTCCAGTGCCGGGTCGAGTTTCGTCATCGCCTTGAGGATGACCTCGACCTGCTTCTCGGCGGTGAGCCTGCCGACGAAGATGATCCGGTTCTCGTCGCGCGGGGCGATCACCGGCGTGTACTGCGTGCGGTCGATGCCGCAGCTGACCGGGATCACACCCTTCACCTCGACGGTCTTCTCGAGGAAGTCGGCGGCGCGACGGGTGGGAGTGGTGATCGCGCGGGTCATGTCGAAGGTGCGCTTCGCATCGGCCCAGGCGAACTTGAGGACCAGGTCGTCGATGAACTTCGGCATGGTCGTGTGGTCGAGGATGTTCTCGGCCATGACGTGGTTCGTGGCGATGACCGGGATCCCGCGCTCGTGCGCGATGTACGCGAGACCGCGGCCGATCACGATGTGCGACTGGATGTGCACGACGTCGGGCTGCACATGGTCGAGGACCTTGCGGGCGTAGTGCTTCGAGCGCCACGGCCACACGAAGCGCAGCCAGTCGTGCGGCGCCCAGCGCAACGACGGCAGACGGTGCAGCGTCATCGGCTCGCCCTCGATCACCTCGGTGTGCGGCTGCGCACGGCGATAGGCCTGGTTGGGGGCGACGACATGCACGTCGTGGCCGCGCTGCACGAGGCCGGCGGCGAGACGCTCGGCGAACCGGGCGGCGCCGTTGATGTCGGGCGCGAACGTGTCGCAGCCGATCACGATCTTCAATGGTCGGGGCGCGGGTTCGGCGGCGGGGCCGCTCGACGGATCGATCGGATCGTCGGAGGAGGTCACAGACATGCTGCCTTACGATGTGGCGGCCAAGGGAAAGCCCTGGTCGGGCGCTGGCCACTCTACCCGAGGGCCCTGTTCGCGCGGCCGAGGCGTACCGGGCATCCCTCAGGTGCAGCCGCTACCGTGGAGCCATGCGACTGACTGCCGACGCCGATCCCCAGCTGTGGATTCCCGTGACGGACTCGCTCGGCTGGAAGGGCCGCCGCCACCGCAAGGCCGCGATCCGGATGCTGCTCGGTCAGGTCAATGCGGCCGTGGGGGCGACGGAGCGGCCGGGCTCGAAGTTCGGCGCGTGGGCGATGAGCCAGGCGGCGCCGATGCTCATGAAGCGGGCAGACGGACGCGTGCTGGTGTGGACATGGAAGGCCGAGCCGGAGCTTGTCGTGGCGATGGCGACCGCACAGGTCCTGACGCCGGATGTGCGCATCGCGCGGGCCTCGATGCCGATGGACTACGACGACACGGAGTCGTTCCCCACCCGGCTCGGCGTGGGCGAGAAGCTGCTGGTACCGATGCCGCCGTCGCCGGCGTCGCCGCCGTTCGCGACGTACACCTGGGACACCGGGACCCACCTGGTGACCCTGACAGCGGTGTGCAGCGACAAGGAGCGGTTCGGCACGCTGATCGGCGCGCTCGACGATCTGGCGCGCAGCCTCCGCATCGCGGACGACCTCACCGGCGGCGAATCGCCCGACGTGCTGCGCCTCGATCCGGCCTGAGCGCGCTCCCGGCTCTGCGTTCAGGCCGATCCCGTCACGTCTGAGGTGATGCTCCCGTTCTCGCGCATCACTCCAGCCCGCGCTCCGCGAGCCACTTCTTCGCGACGCGGGAGGGCGCCCGCGCCAGCCACGCATCCGTGACGATCTCCGTCAGCCGATCGCGATCGATGCCGTCGAGACGCAGGAGAAGTCCGGGGTATCCGTCGAAGTGGGGGATGGTGAAGAGCACGTCGGGTTCTGCGGCGAGCAGCGCATCCTTCTCCTCGAGGTCGGCGACGCGCACCGCGAGCACCGTTCCCGCCGGCCAGTCACGTCCGAGCTCCGCCAGCTGCCGCAGGTCGGTCGCGCTCGGGCCGCGGAGCCACGCGAACTGCCCGCTCTTCAGCCGCCACGCCGCCTCGCCGGTGTGGCCGCTCACCGATTCCTCGGCTTCCGGGAGGGCGAGGGCGATCGCCCGCACGTCGTCAATGTTCGCCATCACGCCATCGTCCTCCCGGGCACCGGTCGCCACAACCGGCAGGCACGCGAGATCAGGCACTTCCGCGGACATTCCGCCTGATCCCGCGCTTCCGCCTGATCACACTTCGCTCAGCGCACGATGCGCAGCGTCCGCACCTCGAACGGGCGCAGCCGCAGCTCGCCACCGATCCGCGCCTCGTCGATGTCGTCCTCGATCAGACTCACCTCGCGCAGCTCTCGGTGTGCGAACCCGACCGACAGCTCACCGACCGCGCGACGGCCGAGCGCCTCGTACACACGCACGATCACATCACCCGAGCCGTCGTCCGCCAGCTTGACGGCCGACACGACGATCCCCTCGCCCTGCACGGAGACGAGCGGTTCGACCTCCCGCTCACCGCGCACGATCGACGGGAGGGTGTTGATCCGGATGCCCTCGGCCGTGGCGATCGCGGCATCCGCACCGATCACGAAGCCGACCTCGATCTCGTGGACGCCGTGGTCGGTGTCGGGGTCGGGGAACCGCGGCGCCCGCAGCAACGAGAGCCGCACCGTCGTGGTCACGGCATCGTCCGAGACCTCGCGCGACGTGTCGTAGCCGTAGATGGAGTCGTTCACGAGGGCGGCGCCGAAGTCCTGCTCGCGTACGAGCACGAATCGGTGCATCGACGTCTCGAACTTCGCGGCCTCCCAGCTGGTGTTGGTGTGCGTCACGCGCGACTGGAACCCGAACTGGGTCTCGGCCTCGGTGTGCGCGGCCTGGATGTCGAGCGGGAAGGCGAGCTTGAGCAGCTTCTCGGTCTCGTGCCAGTCGACCTCGTTGCGCAGCAGCACGGTGCGCGAATCCGGAGCGAGGAGCATCGTCTGGGTGATCGTCGACTCCGAGAACGCACGGACGACCACGATCTGCGCGACGCCGTTCACGACCGAGGCCTCGATCGACGAGACCCCGGTGAGGTCGTCGACGCTGTTGCGGTAGTACCGGTCGATGTCCCACGCGTCCCACATGTTCGGGAAGTCCTGGTGCAGCTGGAACAGGTTCGCGGCCTTGCCCGGCGCGACGGCGTCACGCCCGGAGGCCTTGTCGACCGCCGAGACGATGAGTCCCTCGGCCGAGACGAGCACCGACACGAGCTCGTTCTCCAGGCGCCAGCCGCCGTCCTCTTCCGTGAGCGACACCGGTGCTGCCGTGGGCTCGGCGACGAACGCCGCCCCGAGCGCGCGGCCACCCTTCGTGGCATACCCGACGGACGTCGGCTCGAAGCGCAGTGCGCGATCACCGTCGCCGGCGAGCGAGCGGCGGGCGGCATCGGCGAGGTCGCGCGCGTCCGACAGCACATCCGACAGCACCGCGACGGCCTCGCGGTGCACCCACGCGATCGAGGTGCCGGGCAGGATGTCGTGGAACTCGTGCAGCAGCACGGCCTGCCACAACCGGTCGAACTCGGCCTGCGGGTAGTCGGCGCCGGTGCGCACGGCATCGGTCGCGGCCCACAGCTCGGCCTCGATCAGCGCGTGCTCGGCCCAACGGTGCAGCGCCTTCGTGGCGTGCTGGCTGGTGAGCGTGCCACGGTGCAGCTCGAGGTACAGTTCGCCGACCCACACGGCCGGATTCGGCAGCTCCGCCTTCGCCGCGTCGAAGAAGACGTCCGGGTGCTCCCACACCACCTGCGCACTGCCCTCGAGGTCGCGCAGGCGCTCGGCCTTGCCTGTCATCTCCCGGGTGGTGCCACCGCCGCCGTCGCCCCAGCCGACCGGAGCGATCGACCGCGAGCTGAGGCGGTTCTCCTTGAACTGGCGCGACGCCTTCGCGACCTCCATGCCGCTCAGCTGCGAGTTGTACGTGTCCATGGAGGGGAAGTGCGTGAACACCTGCGAGCCGTCGATGCCCTCCCAGAGGAACGAGTGGTGCGGGAAGACGTTCTGCTGGTTCCACGAGATCTTCTGCGTGAAGAACCACTCGAAACCGGCACGGCGCATCAGCTGCGGCAGGGCGGGCGAGTAGCCGAAGCTGTCCGGCAGCCAGACCCCCTTCGAGCGGATGCCGAACTCGCGCTCGAAGAACCGCTGCCCGTGCGAGAACTGCCGCACGAGCGATTCGCCGGTCGGCATCACGGTGTCGGACTCGACCCACATGCCGCCCAGCGGCAGGAATCGCCCGGAGGCGACAGCGGCCTTGACCCGCTCCCACACCTCGGGGCGGTGCTCCTTGATCCAGGCGTACTGCTGCGCGCTGGACATGCCGTACTGGAACTCGGGCTGCTCGTCGATGAGCGTCGTCATCGACGAGGTCGTGCGTGCGACCTTTCGGATCGTCTCGCGCACCGGCCACAGCCAGGCCGAGTCGATGTGCGCGTGCCCGACGGCCGAGATGCGGTGCGCACTCGCCTCGGCCGGAGCGGCCAGCACCTCGGCGAGGCGGGCGCGGGCGTCGGGAGCGGTCTGCACGATGTGCTGCAGATCGAGCACGTCGAGGGCATCGTCCATGGCCTGCAGGATGCGCATGCGGCGGGGCGACGTCGCCGGCAGCTCGGCCTGCAGCTCGAACAGCACCTCGAGGTCGAGGGACAGGTCGAAGACCTCCTGCTCGAACACGGCCAGGTCCATCCGCCGCGCGCGGTAGAGCGGCTCCTTCGAGGAGGTGAGGATGTCGCCCTCCTGCGTGGGCAGGAAGGGGTGGTAGTCGAGGAGCACCGGGTTGGACGCAGCCTCGAGGTACAGCTCGACGGGCTCATCTCCCGCGGCCGTCTCGGCGATCGGAACCCACTGGTTGCGCGGATTGATGCTCTTCACGGGAATCGGGTCGCCGTCCGCGCCACCCGGGCGATAGGCCAGGGCCTCGCACTGGAAACCGGTCATGTTCACGTCGAAGCCGAGGTCGATGAGAGCTTCGACACGCCGCCCCGCCCATTCGGACGGCACCCGACCGGTGAGCTTGAACCAGGTGGTCCCCCACGCGGGACCCCAGGGAGCGCCGACAGCACCGGGCGCGTAGTCGAGGGCGAGTCCCTCCGCGGGCGCGATCGGCTCGCCGGGCAGCTCATGGATCTCGACGTCCAGCGGCACGGAGGCCGAGTGGATCGCCGGGCGGATGCGCTCTTCGAGTACGCGCTTGACGCGGCCGACGGTGAGCGAGGTGTCGTCATGCATGGGTGGATCTCCGGGCTCGAAGGTGGGTGGTGGCGGTCGTGGGGGTGGTGGCGGTCGTGGGGGTGATGGCGGTCGTGTGGGTGGTGGATGTGGTCGTGGTGACGGCAGTCGGGACACCGATCGCCGCATCGATCGCGCAGAAGTCGTCGTGCGAGAGCGAGCTCCCTCCGTTCCAGGCGCGCTCGGCCATGGCGCGAAGCGGTCGACGGATGCCATCTGCGACCTCGACCGGCGTCTGCGCTGCGGCATCGTCCGACCAGACCGAGAACGACGCTCCGAGGAGCCGCTGCGGATAGGGCGGCCGGATCTCCTGCCGCGCCCCGCCAGGAAGAGACGGAAACAGCCCGGGATGCCAGTCGGCTTCCCAGATGCGCTCGCTCGTCGGGTAGAGGTAGCCCGCCTTCTCTCCGAGGACGTAGTAGAACAGCGCATCGTGGAAGTTCACCAGCGGATTGCCGGCTTCGATGCCCACACCGAGGGACGGCATCTGCGCATGCCAGTTCGTCCACCAGGTCAGCACGATGTCGTGATCGAGGACGACTTCTCCACTACGCAGCATCCCGTCGTTCCAGACCCGGGGGGCGAACCCCTTCGCACGGAGATGCACGGCGATCTCGTTCACGAAACCCGTCAGCAGGTCGAAACCCGTGCCGGATGGCCCATGCCGCTCTCGTGCCGCTTCTGCGAGCGCGGGGTACTCGTCGATGCGGGCGAAGTCGACGAACTCGTCTCCGCCGAGGTGCCAGTTCGTGCTGTGCGGGAACACGGCGGCGACGTCGTCGATCAGCGCCGACGCGAAGTCGATGGACTCGGTACGGGTGATGTCGAGCGCGTGGTCGGTGCACGGTCCGCCAGCTGCCGGCAGCCGATGCTCCGGGTGCACGGAGAGAGCGTGGCGGAGGTGCCCTGGCATGTCGAGCGAGGGCACGAGGTCGATGTGCAGGTCAGCGGCCGCGTCCGCCACGGCCGCTGCCTCCGCGCGGGTGACGTGCGCGGGGGAGACGATCTCGGGGAAGGCTGTCGACCCGATGCGGAAACCCTCGTTGTCGGAGACGTGCCACTGGAACGTCGTGATCCCGACGTCGGCGAGCGCGTGCAGCAGTGCGATGATCCACGAGGCAGGAAAGTAGCGGCGGGCGGCGTCGAGGTGGAAGCCCCGTTCCGCCACCACAGGAACCGATGACACCCGCCCCTTCGGCACCCGCCCCTGCGCGCGCAGGTTGTGCAGCAGCTGTCGCGTCGCCCGGAACGCTCCGGCGGCTCCGGCCGCCCGCACGTCGATGTCGGCGTCGACGTCGATCTCGAACGACTCGCTGTCGCCGGCCGTGTCGCCGTCGCCGTCGGCGTCCCCGCGCCGCAGCCGAATCACCGCGGCCTCGCCGCTCGGGATGCCGAGGGCTGCGAGCTCGCCCGACAGCCGTTCCGCCTCCCGCGCGTACTCGGGCTCCTCGGCGATGACCCGTACGGATGACGGGCGCCAGGCCCCGACCCTGAGCGCGAGGGTCGTCGGCTGCGGGATCGCGAGCCATCGCGCGATCTCCTCACCTCTTGCCGACTGCAGACGAGTGCCCACCTCGGCGAGCGACGTGTCGTCATGCATGGGTGGATCTCCGGGCTCGACGGTGAGGGCTGATTCGGGTCTGCTGGTGATGCGCTGCGACTGATGCTATCTGGTGTACTAAAGCGATCTAGTCGAAGAGTCTAAGGCACGTCGGCGCTTCTTTCCCGAGGCTAAACCGATCAAGTAGGGTGAGGGACTATGAGCCCGGCGAAACGCGTGACGATCGCCGATATCGCGCGCATGGCGGGGGTCTCCCCCGGTGCGGTGTCGTTCGCGCTGAACGGCCGCCCCGGCGTGAGCGACGAGACCAGGCATCGCATCCTCACGATCGTCGAGGAGAACGGCTGGCAGCCGAGCTCCGCGGCGCGGGCACTCGTCGGGGCCCGCGCGAACACGGTCGGATTCGCCCTCGCCCGCCCCGCCCGCTCCCTCGGCTCCGAGGCCTTCTTCACCGACCTGATCGCGGGCATCGAGTCGCGACTGTCGGAGAGCAAGGTGAGCCTGCAGCTGCGACTGGTCGCCGACATCGCGGAGGAGATGGAGGTGCACCGCCAGTGGCGCTCCTCCAACCAGGTCGACGGCTTCATCTTCATCGACCCCCGCGACGACGACCCGCGCATCGGACGCATCGAGGCCCTCGACGCGCGCGCCGTCATGATCGGGTCCGAGCCCTCCCCCGAAGGCTCGGTGCCGAGCGTCTGGATCGGCGACGACACGGTCGCCGAGACCCTCTTCTCCTACCTCGCCGCCCTCGGCCACGCCCGCATCGCCTATGTGGCCGGCCCGGCCGAACTCGAGCACACCCGACTGCGCGCCGAGGTGCTCGAGCGCATGACCGTCGACGGCCTCGAGGGCGAGGTCATCACGACCGACTTCTCGCCCGCCCGCGCCTCCGCCGTGACGCGGGCGCTGCTGTCGGGCCGGCAGCGTCCGACGGCGATCGTCTACGACAATGACGTGATGGCCGTCGCCGGCCTGCGCGTCGCGCAGGAGATGGGACGCGCGGTTCCGCGCGACGTCTCGCTCGCCTCGTTCGACGACTCGGTGATCGCCGGTCTGATCAACCCCTCGATCACGGCGATGACGCGCGACACCTTCGAGCTCGGCGAACGCGCCGCCACTCTCCTGCTGCAGCAGATCGAGGCGGGAGCCAACCTGCCCAGCGTCGAGGGTCCGACACCCGTGCTCACCGCGCGCGAGAGCACGGCCCCGCCCTCCCGCCTCGGGTGAGCCGTCCTCAGCTCGGAACGACGGTGTTGACCGATCCGTAGGGGTCGACGACATCGGCCGATGCATCGGGACGGATGAGTCGGCGGATCCCCCGCGCATCGAGCGCAGTGGGATCGAGCGCGTCACGGGACGTGATCAGTGCGGGATCGAGGCCGGCGGCACACGCGTCGACCCAGGCCTGGAACACCGCTCCGCCGGGGCTCAGCGCCGCCCGGCTCACGGGAACCTCGCGCTCGTCGACGTCCACGACGATCGCGGTGTCTCTCGCGGGCGCCGCGACCCGTTGCCGCAGCTCGGGGATGATCTCGGCGAGCCGGCGGCCGATGGGCTTCGCCGCACCGTCCTGACCGATCAGACCGAGGGTGTACTCCAACTCGGGGAAGTCGCCGAGGTCACGGCTCACGTCATGCGAGCACCACCACGTGATGCCCCACAGATTCTCGGTGCGCACGGCGGAGCGCACCGTCGACTCCAGGAAATCCGGCATCTCGTCATCGGCGAGGCAGTTCGAGGGGGCCCCGACCTCCTGCAGCCATACGACGCGGTCGCGGTCGGTCGCGAAGGCGCGGGAGAGCTCGATCAGGTACTCGGCATGGCGGTCGGAAGCGACGGAACGGCCACCGTAGCGCTGCGCGGTGCCGTTGAAGATCCAGGAGTGGATCGTGGTCATCGCCCCCAGCCGCGAGGCATGCGCCGGGGTGAAGCCGTGACCGTCCATGTACCAGACGGCGTCGTACTCGCTGTGGACGTGCGGGAGCCCGGGGGCCGCGGTCTCCGCCGCCTGCAGCAGGGCCGAGATCCACCCGCCGGCCTCGTCCTGCGTGACCGGCCAGGGAGAGGGATGCGTGTGCGCGGAGAACTGGTTCGTCTCGTTGCCGAGCGTCAGCCCGAGGAAGTTCGGAGCGTCGCGCAGACCCCGGGCGAGCCGGTCGACGAGCGCGACCTGACCTTCGAGCGCCCGCGGATCGGTGAACATGTTCTTGTCGTGCCACGTGTACAACCACGACGGCACGAAGTCGAAGCTCGACAGGTGCCCCTGGACCACGTCGATACTGGCGTCCATGCCGAACTCGCCGGCGATGTCGACGACGGCGCGCACATCGTCGATCGCCTTCTCGCGGATGAGAGTGCGGTTCGGCTGCAACACGGTCCACAGCGGGAAGACGCGGACATGGTCGAGGCCGAGCTCGGCGAGGGCCGAGAAGTCGCGGCGCACGTCGTCGGGGGTGAAGTCGAGCCAGGAGTGCATCCAGTTCTTCGACGGCGTGTAGTTCGCCCCGAACCTCAGAGGAGCATCGAGGGCGCCGCGCTGCGTCATGTGTCAGGCCTTTCGGACATGCCCTTCGGCGAGGGCGGATTTCGCACCACTATAACGCTTGAGCAACAGGTGATCCACCCTGCGATGCCGGTCACCGGTATTCCGTGGACGGACCGTCTTGACAGGGAGGGGATCGGATGGTTTCATCTGCTAAAGCGTTGTAGTCCCCGGTGTGCGCAGGCCGCTGATCCGGACGTCACGCGGATTCGCCCGCCTCGAGGAAGAAGCACGATGAAAGTTCCCACACGCATTGTCGCTCTGGCAGCATTCAGCATCGGCGTTCTGGCGCTGACGAGTTGCACGGGAGGCGGGGGCTCTTCCGGCGCCTCGGGCCCCATCGACACCTCGGGCGAGCTCAGCGGCACGATCCAGTTCCAGACATGGTCGCTCAAGAACGAGAAGTTCACTCCCTATTTCGAAGACCTGATCGATGCCTTCGAGAAGGAGCACCCCGACGTCACCGTCGAGTGGCTCGACCAGCCGGGCGACGGCTACCAGGACAAGATCCTGAGCCAGGCGAACGCCGACACTCTTCCGGACGTGCTGAACCTCCCGCCCGACATCGCCTACCCGTTGGTGGCGGCGGGCAAGCTGGTCGACCTGGAGACCGCCGACCCCGACCTGAAGTCGGGCTACAACACCGGCGCCTGGGAGGCCTACAGCCAGTACCCCGGCATGGAAGGCACCTACGGGCTGCCGTGGTACCTCTCCAGCGACGCGTCCTGGTGGAACCTCGCCCAGCTCGCTCCCTTCGGCGTCACCCAGGAGAACCTCCCGACCACCGTCGACGAACTCCTCACGCTCGCGAAGGACGTGGCGACGGAGTCCGGCGGAAAGGTGCAGCTCCTCTCCTCCATCCCGGCGCTGGACACCTTCACTGCCGCCGGCATGGAGGTCATCAACGACAAGGGCGAGTTCGACTTCAACACCGACGAGGCCGCCGCGATCATCGACAAGTACGCCGACGCGTACGCGGCGGGCGCGATGCCCGCCGAGGCGTTGACCGGCGACTACGGCGGGAACGCGGAGGCGTACATACAGGAGAAGGTCGCCTTCACGACCGG
This sequence comes from Microbacterium sp. UBA3486, assembly GCF_002377845.1. NCBI lineage: Bacteria > Bacillati > Actinomycetota > Actinomycetes > Micrococcales > Microbacteriaceae > Microbacterium > Microbacterium sp. UBA3486. Next base: position 21,711 of record NZ_DFQP01000116.1, on the reverse strand, counting down.
CGGCACCGGTTTCACGACCGATCTGCAGAAGGACGCACCGGCACTGCTCGAGAGCACGGTGGCCACGCCGCGGCTCGGCATCGCGCCCCTGTACGTGCAGGGCCTCAACGTCTCGGCCGACTCCGACAACAAGGAAGCCGCACTCGCATTCGCGGAGTTCGCGACGAACCAGGAGAACCAGGTGGCCTTCTCGTCGCTCGCCGTCGGCACCGCCCCGGGCACCGCCGAAGGCGGCGACGAGGTCGTCGACAACATCGCCTCCACCGTCACCGACGAGAAGCAGCTCTCGGCGATCGATACCGTCTTCGGCGCGATGAAGGACGCCAAGGCGCTGCCGTTCCAGTGGACCTCCGACATGGCCACCTACATGACCCAGCAGATCGCCCTCGCCGTCAACGGCGAGGCGGACTCCAAGGCCCAGCTCGACAAGATCGTCGAGTACGCCAACGCCAACCGCGTGGACAAGTAAGCCATGCGTGCGAACACCGGCATCCGGGCCGGCAGGAAGACGATGAGAACCCATCGGTGGTTCACACCCTGGCTGCTCCTCGGGCCTGCCGTCGCCTGGGTGCTGGTGTTCGCGCTCTGGCCCTTCCTGAACACGGTCTTCCTCAGCTTCACCGATGCCCGGCCGCTGCGGAACCCCGAGTTCGTGGGCGGGGCGAACTACGAGCGCATGTTCGGCGACGAGATGTTCTGGAACGCCCTGACGACGTGCCTCATCTACGTGGTCGTGTGCGTGCCGCTGCTCACGATCCTCCCCCTGCTGCTGGCGCTCCTCGTGCAGAAGAAGCTCCCCGGCATCTCGTTCTTCCGCACCACGTTCTACTTCCCCGTGATCGCCTCGGTGGTCGTGGTCGCCCTCATCTGGACCTGGCTGTTCGACAGCCGTGGCATCATCAACCAGACGCTCGAGTTCCTCGGGCTGATCGACAAGCCGATGGCGTTCCTCGTCGACCGCTGGCTGCTGCTCGGCTGCGCCATCCTGCTCACGGTCTGGAAGGGCCTGGGCTACTACATGGTCGTGTACCTCGCGGCGCTCGGGAACGTCGGCAAGGAGCTGCACGAGGCCGCGATGCTCGACGGCGCCGGCTCGTTCCGCCGGTTCCTGTCCGTCACCATCCCCTCCGTGCGCGGCGCGATGCTGCTCATCTCGGTGCTCATCGCCGTGTCGGCGATGAGGGTCTTCGCCGAGCTCGACGTGCTGTCCAAGAGCACGGGCGGTCCCGGCGGATACGACATGTCGCTCGTGATGCTCATCCGTCAGGTGGGATCCGGTCTCAACGGGAACATCGGGTACGCCTCCGCCATCAGCGTGGCGCTGTTCCTGCTCACCCTCATCCCGCTCGTCGCGATCGCCGTCATGAATCGCGAGAAGAAGGCGAAGGTCTCCGCATGAGCACGCTCACGCCACCCCGTTCAGCGGAAGACGTCCGCGCCTCCGAGGAGCCGGCTGCACCGACCCGCGAGCGCATGTTCCGCCGCCGCGGCTCCGGCGACTTCAGCAAGCCGACCCTCGGCGGGCTGATCGGCCGATACGCGCTCCTCCTCTTCGTCCTCGTGATCGTCATCGGGCCGTTCCTCTGGCAGCTGTCGACCTCGTTCAAGGGCGCCCAGGAGAACATCTACTCCTTCCCGCCCGAGCTCATCCCGCGCGAGCCGACCCTGCAGAACTACACCAGGGTCGCCGACATCGTCCCGGTGTACCTGTACGCCTGGCACTCGCTGCTCGTCTCGGTCGGCACGGTCATCAGCAACGTGGTCCTGGCCACCTTCGCGGGCTACGCGCTGGGCTGCATGCGGTTCCGCGGCAAGTGGATCGTCATGGGGATCCTGCTCTCGACGCTGCTCTTCCCCGGCGAGGTCACGGTGACGAGCAACTTCCTCACGATCCGCGCCCTGGGCCTGGCCGACACCCTCTGGGGCGTCTTCCTCCCCGGTGCGATCAGCGCGATGAACGTGCTGTTGATCGCCACCGCCTGCCGCATGATCCCGAAGGACGTGCTGGACGCCGCGACCGTCGACGGTGCGACGACCTGGCAGCGCATCCGGCACATCGTGTGGCCGAACATCCGCGGCATGGTCTCCGTGGTCGCGATCTTCGCCTTCATCGGCGCCTGGGACGACTACCTCTGGCCGCTGATCGTGCTGTCCGACCCGTCGAAGTACACGCTGACGGTCGGGATGGCCTACCTGAACAGCAGCTTCTCGGTCGACCCGCGCCTGATCGCGGCCGGCACCATGATCGCTCTCGTGCCGATCGTCATCATGTTCTCGTTCACGCAGCGGTTCTTCTTCAAGGGCGTGCAGGAGGGCGCGATCAAGGGGTGAGCGCCGTGCATCTCGCGCCGGCGGACGGGCCGGCAGATCCCCCGTCGTCCCGTCCCCGCTCGGGTGTGCTGTCGAGCCCGGTGCACGCCTTCGTGTTCGACCCCTCCGCCGGCGAGCAGCGGATCGACGTCCCGGGGTTCGACGATCTCGAGATCACCCCGGACACCGTGCTGCACTGGGCGTTCTACGCCGACGGTCCCGATGCGACCCTGGCCCCGCACGCGGCCCTCGCCGTCACCGTCGACGTGCGCCTCGCCGACGGCACCCGACTGAGCGATGTCGCCGCCGTGCGCGACCGCTACGATTTCCCTGTCACGGCGCACGCACAGTTCGACGCCCGGTGGAGCCTGCCCGAGCAGTGGAACGCCGACACCGTTTCGCTCGCCCCTTCGGCACGCCACCGCGGTGTGGTCGAGCTCGTGCTCGGCACCGCTTCGCTTTTCCACGCCGCAGACCTCCCCGCCCGATGCACGGGCTACGTGCAGGTCGAGGTCGAGCAGAAGGCGCCGACGCCGGCCGACGTCGCGCCGGTGGAACGCGTCGACACCCGACGCGGCTCGCACTCCGGCCCACGGTTCTCGCGCGGCAACACCATCCCGGCGGTCGCCCTCCCCCACGGATTCACGTTCGTCACGCCGGCGACCGATGCGGAGGACTCCCGATGGCCCTACCGCCCCTTCGTGCACGACGACCCGCAGGGGCGTCGTCTCGAAGCCCTGCAGTTCTCCCATCAGCCGAGCCCCTGGATCGGCGATCGTTCCGTGCTGCAGCTGATGCCGTTCCTCGGCACGCCCACCTCGCACCGCGCCGGCCGCCGCCGCTGGATCACTCGCGGTTCCGAGCGCGCGCGACCGCACGAGTACGCGGCGGAGCTCGGCGACGGCCTGCACGTCGAGATGACCGCGACCGCGCACGGGGCCGTCTTCCGCGTGCACAGCGCAGACCCCGATGCCCCGGTCGGCTTCGTCATCGACCAGCCCACCGACGACGGGCACCTCGCCTGGACGGACGCCGGAGGATTCGAGGGGTGGATCCCGGAGGGATCCGAGGAGTGGGGGAATGCGCCCCGGTGCTACTTCGCGGGAGCGGTGCGGCATCCCGGCGATGACGCGCATGGGGTCGGTCCGGCGCTCGCGCAGGGCCCGCTCGATGACGACGGACGCGGTGCGGTCGCCGGCTCCGTCGGTGGACGTGGGTCGCTCGAAGTGCGGATCGGCCTCTCCTTCCTCTCCGTGGCGCAGGCCCGGCATGCTCTGCAGACCGAGGCACCGCCCTCGGTCGCCTACGAGGAACTGCGCGACGCCGGCGCCGCCTCGTGGAATCGGCTGCTGTCGCGCGTGACGATCCCGCCGCTGCCCGACGCCGACCTTCCCTATCGCACGCTCGCCGACGAGGAGCATCGCTCCCGGATCGCCGGGGCGTTGCACCGCATGCACCTGTACCCCAACAGCGCGGCCGAGAACGTGGGCACCCCGGAGACGCCCGCCTGGCGGTTCGCCGATGTGTTCGCCGCACGACACCCCTCCGGCCAGGAGGCACCGGCCGTCGACGGGAAGCTCGTCGTGAACAACGGGTACTGGGACACCTATCGCACGGAGTGGCCGGCGCTCGCCCTGCTCGATCCGGGGCTCGCCGGCACGCTGCTCGACGGCCAGCTCGAGCAGTATCGCCGCGGAGGGTGGATGGCGAGATGGAGCGCGCCGGGGTACGTCGACAGCATGGTCGGCACCTCGAGCGACCAGATCTTCGCCGACGCGGCCCGCTGGGGCGTGGAGTTCGACCGGGTCGGCGCATTCGAGAGCGGGTGGCGGAACGCCTGCGAGCCGGGGCCGGACGCACGCCGCGGGCGCAAGGGCATCGCGAGGGGCCGATTCACGGGGTACATCTCCTCGGACGTACCGGAGGGCATGAGCTGGAGCATCGAGAACGCGGTGAGCGATGCCGCACTCGGCCGCTTCGCCGCGCAGCGGGCTTCCGACGTCGGATCCGGATCGGAATCAGCACGCTATCGATCCTTCGCCCGGTACTTCGCGAATCGATCCCGGTCGTATCGCACACTGTTCGACGAGGGCACGGGGTTCTTCCGGGGAAGGGACGACAGCGGTGCGCGCACCCCCGGATTCGATCCGCGATCCTGGGGCGGAGACAACGTCGAGACGAATGCCTGGGGTATGTCGGTCGGGGCTGTGCACGACGGAGCAGGCATCGCCGAGCTCTACGGGGGTCCAGCGGGCTTCGGCCGCCACCTCGACGCCCTCTTCGCGGAGCCGGAGACCGCGGACGAACGGTTCGGCGGCGCGTACGGCACCGTCATCCACGAGCAACGCGAGGCGAGGGCGCTGCGTTCCGGGATGTGCGCGATCTCGAACCAGCCCGCTCACCACATCCCCTTCATGTACGCGTTCAGCGATCGCCCGTGGCGGTCGGCGCCCCTCGTGAACGAGCTCGCCGGACGGCTGTTCACCGGCGGGCACATCGGCCAGGGTTTCCCCGGCGACGAGGACAACGGCGAGATGAGCGCGTGGTGGCTGTGGGCGGCGCTCGGGCTGTACCCGCTCGAGCTCGCCTCCGGACATCTGCGGATCGGATCACCGCTCTTCGACGACATCCGCGTGGATCGCGGCGACGGCTCGACCCTGCGCATCCGGTCCCGACGCTCCTCCCCCTCGGCCCACGTGCTGCAGGAGGCGCGACTCGACGGGGCTCCCATGGCGTCGGCCACGCTGCCGATCGACGCTCTCGCCGGCGACGCCGTGCTCGACCTGGTCTTCGGCGACGACCCCGTGTGCGCGCTCGAGACCGGCGAGCCGACTCCGCGCGACACCCCCGAACCCTGGCGCGCGGACCTGACATCGACCGGGGGCGAGGTCATCTCCTCCGTGGCGCTCGCGCACCCCGAGCGCGTCTTCGACGACGGGGATCCGGCGGGGGATCCCGGCGTCACCCTCCGCGCCGGGGAATGGGTCGGGTGGCGGTTCCCCGAGCCGCGCGGCGTCAGCGACCTCAGTGTGACGACGACGGCCGCCTCGAACTCGTCTGCACTGTGCTGGGAGATCCTGGGAGCGGACGAGAACTGGACCCCCATGACGACGACGCATCAGGAGGCTCTGCTTCGCGATCGCACGACGCCGTTCACGCTCACCGACCGGGTCGTGACCCCGGCGCTCCGCGTGCGTGCGGAGGCCGAGGTCACGATCCGTCAGCTCGAGGTGTTCGATCTGGACTGAGCACTCGAGACGGCACGTGGCCGGCTCGCGGCACGTGGCCGGATCACGGCGCAGCCGTGTACTGCGTCGCCTCTCCCTTGAGCTGCTGCGTGATCCCGGAAAGCAGCGCGGACTGGTCCGTCGCGGTGAGGTTGTACGCGACGTACACGCCGTACCCGTCGGCCACCGTGCGCTCGGCGAAGTCCGTGGCCGTCGACGAGCTCACGTTCGCGAGGTCGATCGCCGCAGCCCCGAGGCGGGTCTTGTCCCCGAAGCCCGGGATAGTCGGCGCGTCGTACGTGGGGTAGTACGGGTTCCAGGCGTAGTCGATCACGCCCGCGACGTCGAACTGACTGAAGTCGGTCACGGTGTACGTCTCGCCGATCGCGTACAGGCTGATGATCTTGTCGGGGCCCAGGCGATCGCGGAGAGCCGTCGCCAGCCATCCGAACGACTGCGCGTTGGGCTGCGGCGTGCCGTCGACTCCGTACTGCGCGTACTCGTCATCGAAGTCGATGCCGTCGAGCCCGTAGGTCGTCACCGCGTCGGCGAGTTGGGCGGCGAAGGCATCGGCTTCTTCGTACGAGGTGAAGTTCGCGAATCCCGCCCCCTGATGGTTGCCGAGCACGGAGAGCAGCACCTTGGTGCCGCGCGCCTGCACAGGGCGGATCTGGTTCTCGGCATCGTCGAGCGTCGCGGTGACGCGGTCGTTGAAGTGCAGGTAGGCCTTCTCGCCGTCGTAGTTGATGTTGGCGGCGAAGATGATCGCCATGTCGACGGCGGGCTTGCCCGAATCCGCCAGCGTGTAGTCGGCCACGTTCGCTAAATCGTTCGAGTTCACCTCGACGTACGCCACTACCTTCGGATCGGTCGCGGGGCTCTCGGCGACAGCCGGCGAGGCGGCGACGGCTCCGACCGTGGCGAGCGCCACCCCGGCGAGCGCCGCGAGCCCCTTTCGGAACCGGTGAATCTTGACGTGTGACTGAGTCATGGCAGATCGTCTCCTTCTTCATCGATATCGAGATCCGGCCGCATCGGTGCGACCTGCGGCCGACTATATCGCTTAAGTGGACGGAGGTGAAGAAGTCGATCGGCAGGTGGTTCCTCTCCTCCCGCACCGGGACCGCAGACGGCGACCTCCCCACAACGACTGGGTACGTCACCCACGGACACCGGAATACCGTGACAACCTGGCCGCTCCTCTCGGCGCGCATCGACGGCGTCGACGGTCGACTCGGACGCATCGAATCGACGGTCGACGACCTCGGCACGGAGCTGACGAATCTCGCGACGCGTTTCTGGCGATCGCAGTAGCTCTCACGAGCCGATCAGACCGTCACATCTCCCACCAGGTTCACCTTGATGCCCATACCGGCGAACATCGCGGCCTTCGCGATCAAGGCCTTGTCGGCCGTCTCGGCATCCGGGGCGTAGACCAGCTGGGCATGGTTGGCCTTGTGGCGGGCCATGAACTGGTCACGCGAGATGCCGTGCAGCACCACGTGCGCGATCGGCCATTCCGGGTTGGTGGCGTCCTTGCGCCGCTGCGTCTCCTCGGCAGGAAGCTCGACGACCGAGGCGCGGAAGATGTCGGCCTGCAGGATCCCCTCGGCGATGAACACCCGCGACAACACGATCTCACCCGGCTTCGAGACGCCGTTGATGGTCGCACCGCCGGCCGGGAAGAACACGTGGCCCTGGCGCCAGCCCTCGGCGTTCTGCCACCCGCCCAGGTGCGAGGCGGGCACCGAGCCGGAGATCTCGTAGACCCAGACGAACTGCCCGTCGTAGTCCTCACCCCAGCGCACGTCGTGCAGGGTGTTGTCGGGCACGAGCCCCATCGCGCGCCACACCCGGTCGGTCACGAGCGCGTCGACCGCGACCCCCTCGTCGGCCTCGTTGAAGTGCGGGAACGCGCGCCCCTCGTGCAGCACTCGTGAGCCGTCGCGCGAGGTGACGGGCGGCCGCTCGGTCGAGTTCAGGATGCCCTCGGCCAGGTCCGACGCCGGCACCAGGTCCTTGAGCCCCTGCTGGTACTGGATGCCGACCGCATCGAGTCCGAAGTCGTCGGCGATGCGGAGCGCGGCGATGTACATCTTCAGCTGCCACTGCACCTGTTCGCGCGTGAGCTCGGTGACGGCGTCCTCGCCGTAGCGGAACGTCATGCCCGCATCGATCAGCCAGTCGTAGGCGGCATCCGCCTCGTCCTCGGTGACGTTCAGCATCTCGGCGTACAGCGCCGACTGCGACAGCCGCTCCTTGTAGATGCCGGTCCCGTTGAGCAGCTCGTCGTCGAAGATCGCGTTGTACATGCCCATGCATCCTTCGTCGAAGACGCCGATGATCGCCTTCTCGGCGCGCAGCTCGGCCGCGAGCGCCTCACCCAGCTGCTTCTCGGGGCTCTCCGGCAGTGCGGGCAGTGCGCGCACGTGCGAGGCATCGTGGGCGATGGCACCGGTCTCGGTCCATTCCCTGATGCCGTCGGTGAACCACTGATCGGTGAAGTCGACCGACCACGTCGTCGCATAGGGCTTGTCCATCTTGGTCAGACCCGCGTTCAGCCCGAGCAGCCCGACGAGTCCGGGCCAGTCCCCCGCGAAGTTCGCGACGGTGAGGATCGGCCCCTCATGCGACCGCAGACCGGCGAGCACGTGGTGGGAGTACTGCCAGTTGGCGATGGCGACGACGAGGGGAGCATCGACGGGAATGCTCTTGAACACCTCGAGTCCCATCCGCTGGCTCGAGATGAAGCCATGGCCGGTCTCGGGGTCGACGCCGAACGGGCGGATGACTTCCCAGCCGAGCGCGTTCAGCACACCGGTCACGCCGCTCTCCAGCTCGACCTGCGTCGGCCAGCCGGCGACGTTCGCCGACTCGCGCAGGTCTCCGGACGTGATGATGTATGCCGTCTTCGGCGCGGTGGCCGGACGGGTCGCCGGCGTCGGCAGGGTGTAGGTGGTCATGATGCCTCCGGGGTTGGGGTCGGGGTGAGCGGGGAACGATGTGTCTCCCCCGCTCGAAGTCGGATGTCGCGGCCGACGGTCTGGCCGCGCAGCCGCAGGTCGGCGACATCGAGGGTGCCGCCGTCGAGATGGATGACCACGGCATGAGCGTCGATCTCGACACGCCCCCAGCCGGCTCCCGTGGTGAACAGGCTGCGGAAGTCACCGCCGGTCGCCGGCGCGAAGGACAGCTCGCCGCTCGGGGCATCCCACTGCACCCCGCTCGCACCGAGCAGAAGTGCCCACGACGCGAGTGATCGTGCGTAGTGGTTGCCGCATTCGATCTCGTTCCACGGACTTCGGTGACGCCCGTCGTACCGCCCACGCAGTGAACGCTCGACGAGGATCGCGCCATCGACGCGGCCGGCATAGAGAAGCGACGCCGCGACCTGGTGCTCGACTCCCGTCCACACCTCGTCGGAGTAGACGAAGGGGATCGCCGGGCGTCCACCGTGCGGCCACGATGCCAGCAGGAGTCCACCTTCGTCGTTCAGCGCGTACACGCGCTGCGTGCTCTCGTGCGCAGACAGGTCGTCGCGGTGGTTGTGCGCCACGATCGCGGCGAGCGCCGAGTCGACTCGTTCCGGGGGAAGGATGTGCCCGAGGCCGTTCACGAATGCGTGGAACTGCCCGAGGAGCTGATCCGACAGCACGCCGTCGCCGTATTGGTACCTGTGCGCATCGGCATCACCGATCACCTGGCGGTAGTACTCGCCGTTCCACAGCGTCTCATCCATCGCAGCGGCGACATGATCCGCTCGTGCCGACCATGCCTCCGCACGCCGGTCCTCACCCAGATGGGCGGCCATGCGTGCGCCCGCCCGGAGCGCGGCGAGGTACACACCGTTCGCGAGGGGCTCTGACCCGTGGAACTCGATGTCGTAGGTGTTGTGCATCTCGCCGTCGAGGAGTCCATCGCCGTCGCGATCCCATACCCTGATCGCGTAGTCCAGCGTGCGGGCCGCTGCGGGCCACAATTCGCGCAGGAAGTCGTCGTCTCCGCTGAAACGCCATTCACGGTGCAGGCGGAGCAGAGTGCCGAGCTGTCCATCGACGGCCGGGCCCATGAACCAGGAGGGGCCTCCGAAGACGCGGTTGCCGCGGAATTTCTGCGCCCCGGACCCGTCCGTCTCGAGCAGGTACTCCACCCGTCGAGCACTTCGTTCGAGCGAGGGGAAGAGCCACGCGAGGGTCTGCGCGTACGACCACACGTGAGTACAGGTCCCTTCGCACGAGCCTCCGTGATCGAACGAACCCTCCCATGCCGCGAACACCGGGCCCTCCCCCAACTCAGGGTTCGGCGATTCCACCACGAAGCCGGTCGTGGAGCGGGCGGCCGCGATGTTCGCTCCGATCGCGTCGATCAACACGGGATCGAGGCTCCCGCCGTACAGGGCCTCGACGAACGCGTCCGTCGTCTCCTCGAGCTCTGTGAGGTGCTCGTGGACGTGGGCAGCGGCACCCCAGGCGTCGGGCCACAGCGTCGCATAGTGGTTCCGCACGATCTCGTCGAGGTGAGGGTCGGCGAACACGATGTGCCCGTTCCACCCTCGACGGCGGTTCGGGAAGCTCCAGGACAGAACGAACTCGAAGTCGCGAGTCTCGCCGGGATCGAGGGTGTGCACGATACCGAGCGACCCGGTGCGCAGACGGGGAAGCTTCGCCAGCATCTCCGCTTCGGTGAGGGGTGCGGCATCCGGATCGGCGTCGAGTTCCGCGAAGAGCCCTCGCGGCCGGTCCTCCAGCGTGAGTCGCGGCTCGGCCGCGAGCAGTCCGTCGTCTGTCAGATCGTTCCAGAACAACCGTGCTCCGTCGGGCCAGTAGCTGGTGACCCACTGCGGCTTGGCGGTCGTGTCGGCATCCGTCGTGGTGAGGCTGAGAGTTCCGTAGCCGGGGTCGTCTGCCGGCAGGTCCACCCCGAAGTCGAGTCCGCGCACCTCGCCGTCGTCGCGCCAGCGCACCGTCTGCGTCGCACGCATCCCCCAAGGCGCATCCGGCCCGGGAGCACCGCGCCCCGCCGTGTGCGAGACGCTGCCCACGACCGTGACCGCCACCGGGACCTCTCCCGGGTTGGTCACGCGGTAGCGCAGGAGCGCTGCCGGGATGCCGGACTCGTCCGCGTCGAGAGGCACGAGGGGCGTGAAGGCGTGCAGCGAGACGTCGACGGGCAGGACGGCGTCCCTGAAGTCGACATCGACCACCGGATACTCGCCGTGCAGGGTCGCGGCATCGAGTCGCGGAAGACCCGCGAGCTGGTCGAACGCGTAGCCCGCATCCGCATCGTGACGCCCACTGAGCCGCGCTTCGAGCACTCGCGTGACCGCGTCCCCGCCCTCGGGAGCCGCATGAATCGCGAAGAAGGAGTGCGGGTTGCGGCGCCCCTTGTCCGGAAGGTTCTCGAGCTCCCAGTCGCGGAGCTCTCCCCTGGCGCCGATCGACACGTTGCCCGTCCCGATGCCTCCCAGCGGGAACGCCGTCGCCTGAGAGGTGTGCGGGATGCCGCGAGCGCGCCGTTCGGGGGTCATGCGGATGCTCCGCGCTGCGTATCCGCGAGCTCGTGCACGACGTCCTTCGTCTCCTCGTACAGACGCACGTATCTGTCGAACAGCTCGTCGTAGCCTCGGCGCAGCGCCTCATCCGGTCGGATCGTCTCCGCAACGGGGTTCCAGTCGGTGATGACCGGTGTCTCGTCGGATGCGGCGGTCGCGGTCGCCGCGAGAAAGGCCGCACCGTAGCTCGCGCCGATCGTCGTCTGCGGCACCTCCTGCACGAGCCCGGTCACATCGGAGACCACCTGCAACCAGAGCCGCCCCTGAGTTCCCCCGCCCACGGCGACGATCCGACGGATGTCGGCACCCGCCGCACGCATGGTCTCCACGTTGTGTCGCACCCCGAGCGCCGTGGCCTCGAGTGCTGCCCGATACAGATCGGCGCGCGTGTGGCCGAGAGTCAGTCCGGCGATCACTCCACGAGCGTCGGGGTCCTGGATCGGGGTACGCTCCCCGGCGAAGTACGGCAGCATGAGCAGGCCCCTCGCACCGGGCGGGGAGAGCTCCGCCTCTGCCAAGAGCACGGGGTAGTCGGCTCCTGTCAGATCCTTCAGCCAGGCGGTGAGCGCTCCAGACGTGGAGAGCCCGCCGGCGAGGTTTCGCGTGCCGGGGAAGGCTCCCGCGGTGGTCCACATCGACGGGGTGCGCAACGTCTCCTCCGCCGTCGCGACCAGGAACATGGTCGTTCCGTACATGAGCATCAGGTCCCCGACTTCGTGTGCGCCCACGCTGACCGCCTCAGTCCAGGCGTCGATGCTGCCCGCGATCACAGGTGTCCCCTCCGGGATCCCCGTGGCCGACGCCGCGCCTGCGGTCACTTCTCCCGCCAGGTCGCCTGCCCACAGCAGTGCCGGTTGTTCGATGCCGCTCGCGTACTGCTCCCACCACTCCCCGAGCCAACTCTCCGCCTCGATGTCATAGAGCGGCGAGACCTGGCTGGCGGATTGGTGGTCGAGCACGTAGGCGCCGGTGAGCTTCCTTGCGAGCCAGGACGCCGGCATGAACAGGCGTCGCGCCCTCCGCCGAGCCTCCGGCTCCTCGTCTTCGACCCAGACGATCTTGGGTCCACCAGCCTGGGACGTGAGCGCTGAGCCGCCGATGCGAGTGATCTCGTCGATGCCGAGTTCGGCCGTCATCCGGTCGATCTGGGCTGTCGCGCGGGTGTCGACGCCGTAGAGGATGGCGGGGCGCACCGGACGGTCTTCCTCGTCGGCGAGGAGGATGCAGGGACCCATCCCGCTTACCCCGACTCCGACCACCTCGACATCAGACGCCGCATCGAGCAGTTCCCTTGCGATCGAGACGAATTCGTCCCACCACACGTCGCCGTCCATCTCGACCCACCCGGCGTGGGGACGACGAACCTCGTGCGCACGGCTCGCCGACGCGATGATCGTGCCATCGATGCCCACCAGCACGCCTTTGCTGCTGGAAGTGCCGATGTCCACCCCGAGGGTGCAGCGCATGGTGTCCTCCTTGAAACCGGGCACAGAATCTGAAACCTGTGCATACTTTACGCGAAATCGATTTCAAGCCGCAAGAAGATCCGACCTTTACTGCACGATCCGTGGAGAAAGCCCACTCTCCGCCCTTCACGGGTTTGAGACTCCACCACGCGGGAATACCGTCACAACCTGGGGATTCCCTCGCAGGCTGCGAGCCATGCAGATGAACGAACCTCAGGCCTGGACGCCGGGAGCTGGGACATCGATTCGTGGCGGTGCACACGAAGATCGACGCCCGATTCGGCGCGATGGAAACCAGGTTCGAGCACTGGAGGCGATCTTCGACGCGCGACTCGGCTCTGTCGGTCGACGAATCGAAGAGCTCGGCGAAGAAGTCGCCAACCTGGCGACTCGTTTCTGGGGCGCTCGCTAGCTCCGTTGACTGGCGGGTTGGATCTCGTTGCGCAGCACCACGGTGCGTGAGGGCTGCTGGTCGCCCTTGATGCGTTCGAGGAGCATCCGCGCGGCGGTCACCCCCATATGACGTGCCGGCAGCCGGACGACCGTGACGGCCGTCGGCGACAGTGTCGTGAAAGGCAGTGACCCGATCACCGCGACGCCGACCTGCGGCGGGGTGAGCCCATGCTCGGTGAGCACCTGGATGGCGCCGACACCGATGAGGTTGTTCCCAGCGACCACGGCATCGGGCGGCTCGGGAAGCGCAAGGAGCTCCTCCATCGCCGCGCGTCCACCGTCCACGCGGAATGTCGCGAATCGGGTCAGTTCGTCGAGGTCGAGTTCGGGCTGCGCCGCCGCGAGCGCCGAACGCCACCCCGCAGCTCGCTCCGCCGCGGTGTCGATGTGCTCAGGACCCCCGATGTAGGCGATGCGGCGGTATCCCGCATTGATCAGATCCCGAGTCGCCGAGGTGCCTGCCGCGCGATTCGCCATCACGACGCCGTCGATGTCGTAGGCGGTGCTGCGGTCGACCGCGACCACCGGGCGTCCGGTCGCGAGGATGTCGTCGAGGTCGGACTGCTCGTCAGCGGTCGCGATGATGATCCCCGACATGTGTTCGGAGATCGCGATGCGGAGGTAGGTCGCCTCCTTCTCCAGCTGCGCGTCGGAGTTGCAGAGCACGACCGAATAGCCGGCCTCGGAGGCGACGTCCTCGACGCCTCGAGCCATCTCCGTGAAGTAGGGGTTCTCGATGTCGGGAATGACGAGCGCGATGACCTCGGAGCTCTGACGCCGAAGCGTGCGGGCCGTGCGGTTGGGCGTGAAGCTCAGCTTCGCCGCGGCGTCGCGCACGGCGGCGACCTTCTCCTCGGACACACGCGTTCCGTTGAACACACGCGAGACGGTCGCGGGAGAGACGCCCGCGAGTTCCGCGACGTCATAGATCGTGGCCATGCATCCTCACTGCCTGTCCGGACGACCGAACGTGAAAGCAACAGTATCGCGGACGCCTCCATTCTCTGGCGTTCCGGTGTGAAATCGATTACATTGACGCCATGACTTCCTCTCCCTCTGATCTGGCATCCCTCGCAGCGTTGCGTCCGGTGCAGACCCGATCGATCTCCCCCGAGAACTTCGATGGATCCGCTGGGGGCGGTGGCCGGGCGACCGAGGGCACGGGCGCGACGAACGCTCGTGACCTCGGCCCCGGTTGGAAGATCTCGCCCAGCATGGACATCAAAGCCGGCGAGACGCTCGAGCTCGCGAGCATCGCCGGCGCGGGCAAGATCACCCACATCTGGATCACGACCCATACCGACAACTGGCGCACCCTCGTGCTTCGCGCATACTGGGACGGCGCCGACGAGCCCGCCGTCGAGGTGCCGTACGGCGACTTCTTCTGCAACGCCTGGGGAGTCTTCGCGCAGGTGAACTCGCAGACGATCGCCGCGAACCCGCACGGCGGATTCAACTCCTATTGGCCGATGCCGTTCAAGGACGGCGCCAGATTGACCCTCGAGAACATCTCTGTCGTCGACGTGCGGGTCTACTACCAGGTGACGTACGAGGTCGGAGGCGACCACTCGAACGATGCGTACTTCCACGCACAGTGGCGTCGGTCCAACCCTCTGGCCGATCTCACCCCGCACGTGATCCTGGAAGGCATCGAGGGGCAGGGGCAGTACGTCGGTACGTACATCGCCTGGGGTGTGAACTCCAACGGATGGTGGGGCGAAGGTGAGATCAAGTTCTATCTCGACGACGACACCGACTATCCGACGATCTGCGGCACAGGGACCGAGGACTACTTCGGCGGCGCGTGGAACTTCGACATCCCCGGTCAGGGCTACACCGAGTTCTCGACCCCGTACCTCGGGATGCCTCAGGTGATCCGACCAGACGGCCTGTATGTCTCGCAACAACGCTTCGGGATGTACCGCTGGCACCTTCTCGACCCGATCCACTTCGCGACCGGCATCCCGAAGGTCGACATTCAGGCACTCGGGTGGCGCAGCGGGTGGCGGTACCTGCCGCTGCGCGACGACATCGCCTCCACGGCACTGTTCTACCTCGACCGCCCGACCGCGCGGCGCCCGAAGACGCCGACGGCCGACGACCTGGAGGTGCACCTCGGCGCTGCCCCGGTGCCGGACATCGGCGCCACTCCGCCCCGTGAGCCCCAGGACTGAGCGCGGCGGCTCTCAGGCGAGCCAGGCAGGAGCACGCCCGCGCAGCACGGCACCGTCGATGGAGAAACGGCCGGCTCCCGTGAGCGCCAACGCCAGTGCGGCGACGCCGAGAACCGCGACGAACTCGTAGCCCCCGTCCCCGACCCAGAGCCCGGCGGGGAGGTGCACGAGAAGGAGCGCCACCGCCATGTCGATCGCGAGCAGGATGCCCACAGGGCGTGTGAGGAATCCGAGCATCAACAGGATGCCACCGACGAGTTCGAGGAACGCGACCAGGGGAGCGGCGATCTCGGCGAACGGCACCCCCATGCCGGCGAAGCTTCCGATGGTTCCGGGGAGCGTGAACTCGAAGATCTTCTGCGCGCCGTGCGCGGCGAAGATCGCGCCGACCACGACGCGGAGGACCAGCAGGCCCGTCGAGGCGGCTGCAGAGGGGGCTTTGGTGTTCGTCATGAGGAGTTCTTCCTTCGTGGCAGGACACCCGCGCGCCAGGCGCGGACCAGGGTCGTTCCCTGCTCCTAAAACTAGGAAGCGTTGCTTTCGGTCTGCTGGACGCGCACCCTACCGGCGCCCTACACCAGCCCTTGCACGCGGAACTGCTCCGCGTGATACACGCTGTTGTCGCTCGTGTTCCACTGGCTCACGCTGAGGTGCAGGTCGGACAGCGTCGATCCAGGGATGATGTAGCCGCCGTAGAGCTGCGCGACGTGCGAGGCGTCTTCCGTGTTCCACTCCGTGCCGTGCAGCAGAGTGGTCTTCGCCGCGGTGTAGAGGTTGTCGGTCGGCGTGTTCAAGACCATCGCGTCGATCCGATACGCGCCGGAGTTGAACCAGGTGAGCACCCACTTACCGCCCAGCGGACGCAGGCACATCTCGCCGAACTTGCCGCCCAGCACCTCGGTGACGGGCTTGCCCCACCCCCATGAACCGTTCGCGAAGCCCCACGGCTGGTACGCCGACAGTGTCGTCATGTCGTTCGACGGCACCCGGTAGAGCACGATGCCCTTGTCGCGCTGGAAGCCCGTGCCGTAGATGTACACGTAGCCGTCGTTGCCCTCGCCCCAGGTGATGCACTGGAACCTGCCGCCTGCCATATCGGAGGGGAACTGCAGCCCGGTGTGCTGCCAGGTCGCGCCGTTGTCGTCAGACTTCCAGAGCTCCGTCCAGCGAACGGCTCCGAACTGCGGGCCGTTCACGATGGCGTGCAGATACATGCGCGATCCGATCGTGATCACATCGGAGGGGATGACCGTGGTGAAGTACCCGTCGTGCGGGTAGTACCAGAGCTGCGGCGCGACCCCCTGCGTGTTCACACCGGCACCGGCGCTCCCGTTGAACGTGACGCCGGCCGCGAGGTTCGTCGTCGAGGAGTAGAGGGCCACGGGCGAGCGCCAGTTCGCGCCGCCGACGCCATCGGCCCACGTGTCGCCGAACATGAAGAGCATCCGACCATCCGGTGTGCGAGCAGGGATCCCGAGATCCGTGGCCCCGATGCCGTACTGCGCCGGGCTCTGTGTACCGGCGAGAACCTTGATCCTCGTCACGGACAGTCCGGCGGCGGACGCAGGAGCGGGCCGGGCGGTCGCAGCGAGGAACGCCGCACCCACCACCGCCGCTCCCTGCAGAACACCTCTACGGCTGATCCGTGGCTCCTGCGTGTGCTCGGTCTCCATCGATCTCTCCTCTCGCTGCCGCCGGGTGGCGGGCGCCGGTGATGCTGCAGAGTGGTGCTACTTCAGGCCTGCCATCTTGATGTTGCCGATGATCTGACGCTGGAAGATGAGGAACAGGATGATCACCGGTGCTGCGGCGAGCACGGACCCGGCCATCAAGAGGCCAAGCTCAGTGCTGCGCTCGGAACGGAACGTCGCCAGATACTGCTGCAGCACGAACCGCTCCGGCGAGGTGATGGTCAAGATCGGCCAGACATACGAATTCCAGTACGCAAGGAATGCGGTGATCCCCATCACGACGAACGGCGGTTTCGACAGTGGCAGGAAGATGCGCACGAAGATGCCGAACCGCCCGCACCCGTCGAGCATCGCGGCCTCTTCCAAGCTCTTGGGGATGTTCAGATAGAACTGCCGGATGAAGAACACCATCCCGGCGCTCGCGAGCCCAGGGATCACCAGCACGGCCAGCGTGTCGAGCATGGAGAGGCGCGTGACCACGATGAAGCTCGTGAGCAGGATCGTCATACCCGGGATGAACATCGTCGTGATCACGATCGCCCAGATCGTCTTCTTGAACCGGAAGTCCAGTCGTGCGAATGCATAGGCGGCGAGCGAGTTCACCGCGAGGCTGCCGACGGTGAACAGCACAGCACCGAAGAAGGTCCACGCGAGTGTGCGCAGGAAGGTCGGGTCAGCCAGGATCTGCGCATAGTTCTGCCAGAGCCAGACTTCAGGGAAGAACTGGAACGGCGTCTCCACGACCTCGGTCTTCGACTTGAATCCGGCGATCACCATCCAGGCGAGCGGAAACAGCGAGGCGACGACGAACATCGCGCCCAGGATCACCTTGCCGATGACGACGAGCCAGCCCCCGACGCTGCGCGGTGTTCTGCCCGAGTGCGGCTCGCTACCGGCGAGGACGATTCGTGCGGTCTCCTGCATGACGGCCATCAGTCCACCAGCCTCTCGGAGTTGACGAACTTGAAGACGAGGGCAGAGATCGTGCCCAGCACCACGAACAGCAGCAGCGCGGCGGCGATCGAATAGCCGACGTTCACGTCGTTGCGGAAATGGTTGAAGATGAACAGGTTCGGCAGGGTCGTGGAGTCCAGCGGACCGCCCTGAGTCATGACGAGGGGAAGTTCGAACTGCTGGATCGCGGCGACGAAACCGGTGATGAGCAGGTACAGCACGACGTTCTTCATCTGCGGGATCGTGATGTACGCCGTCTTCTGACCCCAGTTGGCGCCCTCCATCGCCGCCGCCTCGTAGTACTCCGCCGGGATGTCGACCATCGCAGCGACCATGATCAGCGAGGTCAGGCCCATCCCGAGCCAGATCGCGGGGACGGCGATGGCGAGGAGCGCCCACTTGGGGTCGCCTATCCAGGCGATCGGCTCGATGCCGAAGACGCCGAGGAAAGCGTTCAGGAGCCCGCCGGAGTAGTTGTAGATCAGCACGAAGATGATCGACGCGATCACCGCGGAGATGATCGTCGGGATGTAGATGCTGACCTTCAGGAGGCTGGCCGCCCGTCTCGAGACGGTCACGACGAGGCTCGCGAACAGGAACGCCAGCACGAGCATGATCGGCACGGTGAGGAGCACGAAGGCGAAGCCACGGCCGATCGTCGCCAGGAACAGGGGGTCCTTCAGCACGTTGGCGTAGTTTCGTATGCCGACGAATTCCGGATCCTTGTAGAAGCTCCAATCCTGGAAGGAAAGGTAGCCGGCGTAGATCGCCGGCCAGATCACGAAGATCCCCAGCAGCACTACCAGCGGCAGCAGGAACCAGTACGCGGTCCTGTTGTCGCGATAGCGGTAACGATTCTGCCGCTGCCGGATCGCCCGGCGTTCCTGCACAGCCTGATCGGCCATATCCACCTCGTCGTGATCTCGTGTCCACCGCCGTTCGGGGGCCGCATCCCGACCCCCGAACAGTGAGCGACGTCAGTTCTTCGGTGCCTTGTCGGACAGTCCGTCGCGGTCGATGACGGTCTGGATCGCTGCGTTCGCGGTCTTGATCGCGTCATCCGCTGAGGCGGAGCCCTTCATCACCGACTCCATCGCGGTACCGACGGCGAGGTTGACGTCCCAGGGGTAAGTGGATCCGGCGATGGCGTCCGGTGCGATGTCGTCGACGATGATGCTCGACCACGGAGCATCGGCGGCTTCTTCACTCGCCGCGACGGCGTCCTGCACCGACTGACGCACCGGGACCTTGGTGAACTGGGTGTCGACGAAGAACGGGACGAGGTTCTGCGGCTCGCCGCCGATCGCCCAGGCGAGGAATTCGCCGGCGGCTTCGGGAGCCTTGCTCTTCGCGTCGACCACCCAGGTGAAGTTGCCCATCGTGGTAGCGGTGCGGCCGTCCGCCTCCGACGAGCTCGGGAAGGCCCCGACGCCGGTCTTGGCCAGCAGATCGGAATAGTCGGACCCGATCTCGGACATCATCCAGGAACCGGAGACCTTGAAGGCCACCTTCTGCTGACCGAAATCTTCACCGGCGACGTACGCCGCGAGCGGCTGCTTGGGCATGTACCCCTTGTCCCACAGCTCCTTGTACTGCTCCATCAGGGCGCGGTATCCGTCGTTGTCGATGTCCGGGGCGGTCCAGTCGTCGGTGAGCGCCAGGTGTCCGGCGAAGTTGTACTGCTGCCCCACGGTCGACCACGCCATCGTGACCGCATCCTGCGCCGGCGAGATGCAGTACTGCCCGTCGGAGAGCGTCGGCTGGATCTTCGCGCAGGCGGCGAGGAGATCGTTCCACGTCGCAGGCGCACTGCCTGAGTCGACTCCGGCGGCGTCCAACATGTCCTTGTTCCAGAACAGCACGGTCTGAGGCTCGAGCAGTAGCGGATAGGCATAGTGCGTGCCGTCGATCTCGGAGATCGATTTCGCGTTGTCGAGGATCTCGTCGAGTGCATCCTTCGGGACGATGGAATCGAGTTCGTGCACCGATCCGGCGTTCACGAGGTCGTAGAGGTTGGCGGAACTCGTATAGACGTCAGGAGCCTTGCCTGCGGCCTGGGCTGCCTTCATCTTCTGGTCCCAGGCATCGGCGGGGACCTCGGTATCGACCACCTTGATCTTGTCCTGCGAGGCGTTGAACTTCTTCACGATGTCGGCGTACCACTCGTTCTCCACCGGAGTGAACGTCCGGTGCCAGAACTGCACCGTGGTGACGCCGTCCTCTCCGCCGCTTTCACCGGCGGATTCTCCCGGCGTACCTGATCCACAGGCGGCAAGCAGGGAGCCGACGGCGAGCGCGCCGAGAGCGGCGAGCGTGACCCTGCGCGTACGAGTGGTGATTCTCATGGGTTCCTCCTCAGGAACGGACTCCTCATCGAGTCGCTGCTGTGATTCCGGCCGACGCCGGCGGGCCCCGGTCATGCGCGTGGATCCTCAGTGATCGGGTATGCGCCAGAGTATGCGAAATCGATTTCATGTGCAAGAGATCCCCTCCATGCCTCTCACTCGTCCTGCTCCAGATCGGCGGAGAACCAGAACACGTTGTACGGGCCCCAGAGGGAGAGCGTGAAGTAGATCCGACGACCGTCATCGCTCACGTAACGCGGATTCACATACGGCGAATACAGCCCCGGATAATCCGTGCGCGGAACCAGCTCGATGGGATCACCCCACGGACCCCATGGCGCGACTCCTTCGCGGACGTATGCGGAACCGGCATCCGAGTAGGTCATGATCCAACGGTCCAGATACGTCGACCACATGACCGAGAGCTCGCCGATCGTGCCATCCACGACCGTCTGCGCGTCAGCCGGATCGCTGCCCCACCGCGGCCGATCCCCGTCGAGACCGACGAAGTACGAGTACGCCGCCTGGTCTTCGACGGCGTCCTCGGCGGCAGGCACGCGCATCAGCTGTACACTGCCGAATCGTCCGGACGGAATCGCCCAGAAGTAGATCCAGTCCTCGCCCCCCTCCCTCACCTCGGCCGTCGCGAACTGCACGAAGTTCGAGTCTCCCGACCACTCCACGCCGTCGACCGGGCTCCATGTCGCGCCGTCATCCCGCGAGACGACAAGGGCGGAGTAGTTCGAATCCCAGGCTCCTGGATTGCCCCAGGAGCGCACCGACATGTACGAGACGTAGATCGCGTCTCCGACGGCGAAGCCGTAGGTCGGGATCTTCGTGACCTCGCCACCGGCGCCGTTCGCGTCATGAGCACCTTCGATGAGGGGCGCGGCGAGGCCGATCTCGTCCTCCACCCACCCCTCGAACTCGATGCCGTCCGACGGGTCGTCGTCGGTCGTCCACGCAGCCACGTTCGAGCGCCAGAACCCACCCTGACCGCCGATCGACCCGGGCTCGCGTTCGCCGAACGTGTCGCCGAAGAAGAAGAAGGTCTTATCGCCGACGTTGACCATCGAGCCGAGGTCGGTCCCCGCGACCGAGACCGAATCCGTGTCGTTCATGGCGCCCGGCCCCGTGAGCTGCGCGATCTCGGTGAGGTTCGACACCCCGTCGAGCAGGAACGGCTTGCCTGGATCGGGATCGATATTCACGGCTCCTCCTCCCCCGCACCCGACGAGAGCGAGCCCCAGGATGACGGATACGGCGACAGCGATGCGCCGAGGTGGCATGGCAGCACGCGACATGATCCTCCTTGATCAGCGGATGATGCCTTGACCCTAGCGAAATCGATTTCAACCGGCTAGTGCCATCGACGCGTCTGGCGCCCGCGTCAGCCGCAGGCGCCCGGGCGAGCCGACCGTGTCACCGGTGCGCGGCCACCACCTCGGCGACGGCGGTGCACTCGGCGGCACTCGGCTCGGCGATCGCCATGCGGCAGTGCGTGTCGACCACGTCGAGCACGCGGTACGCCTCTTTCATG
>NZ_DFQP01000111.1:0-10289 GCF_002377845.1 Microbacterium sp. UBA3486 | reverse complement strand
GCCCGAGAAGGAGCAGCCGTACGCGGCCCTCGGACTCAAGCCCGACGAGTACGCGCGCATCAAGGAGATCCTCGGACGCCGCCCCACCTCGGGCGAGCTGGCGATGTACTCCGTCATGTGGAGCGAGCACTGCTCCTACAAGTCGTCGAAGAACTACCTGCGCCGCTTCGGCCAGAAGGTCAGCGACGAGATGAAGGAACGCCTGATGGTGGGCATGGGCCAGAACGCGGGCGTCGTCGACGTCGGCGAGGGCTGGGCCGTCACCTTCAAGGCCGAGTCGCACAACCACCCGTCGTTCATCGAGCCCTTCCAGGGTGCGGCGACCGGCGTCGGCGGCATCGTCCGCGACATCATCTCGATGGGCGCCCGCCCGGTCGCAGTCATGGACGCCCTGCGCTTCGGTGCAGTCGACCACCCCGACACCGCCCGCGTCGTGCACGGCGTGACCAGCGGCATCAGCTTCTACGGCAACTGCCTGGGACTCCCGAACATCGGCGGCGAGACGGTCTTCGACGCCGTCTACCAGGCCAACCCGCTCGTGAACGCCCTCGCGGTGGGCGTGCTGCGTCATGAAGACCTCAAGCTCGCGAACGCGACCGGCGTCGGCAACAAGGTCGTCCTGTTCGGTGCGCGCACGGGCGGCGACGGCATCGGCGGCGCGAGCATCCTCGCGTCCGACTCCTTCGACTCGACCGGCCCGACCAAGCGCCCCGCGGTGCAGGTGGGCGACCCGTTCGCCGAGAAGGTGCTCATCGAGTGCTGCCTCGAGCTGTACCGCGGCGAGCTCGTCGAGGCGATCCAGGACCTCGGTGCCGCCGGCATCTCGTGCGCGACCAGCGAGCTCGCGGCCAACGGCAACAGCGGCATGAAGGTCTCGCTCGACAACGTGCTGCTGCGCGACCCCACGCTCACGGCCGAGGAGATCCTCATGTCGGAGTCGCAGGAGCGCATGATGGCGATCGTCGCGCCCGAGAAGCTCGATGCCTTCCTCGAGGTCGTGAACAAGTGGGAGGTCGAGACCTCCGTGCTCGGCGAGGTCACCGGTGACGGACGCCTCATCATCGACTGGCAGGGCGAGCGCATCGTCGACGTCGACCCCTCGACGGTCGCGGTCGACGGCCCCGTCTACGACCGCCCGGTCGCCTACCCGACGTGGATCGACGCCCTCCAGGCGGATGCCGCCGAGAACCTGCCCCGCGCGACCGACCCGGAGACGCTGCGCGAGCAGTTCCTGAACCTCGTCGCCTCACCGAACCTCGCAGACACGAGCTGGATCACCAACCAATACGACTACTACGTGCTCGGCAACACGGCCCTCTCGTTCCCCGACGACGCCGGCATGATCCGCGTCGACGAGGAATCGGGTCTCGGCTTCGCGGTCTCGACCGATGCCAACGGCCGCTACTGCCAGCTCGACCCGTACGCGGGCGCACAGCTGGCCCTGGCCGAGGCGTACCGCAACGTCGCCGTCACCGGCGCCGTGCCGACCGCGATCACCGACTGTCTGAACTTCGGCTCTCCCGAGAACCCCGAGGTCATGTGGCAGTTCGGCCAGACGGTCGACGGCCTGGCCGACGGCTGCTACGAGCTGGGCACCCCGGTCACCGGCGGCAACGTCTCGTTCTACAACCAGACCGGCGACGTGCCGATCCACCCGACCCCGCTGGTCGGCGTGCTCGGCATCATCGACGACGTCTCGCGCCGCATCCCCTCCGGATGGCAGGACGAGGGCCAGAACATCTACCTGCTCGGCACCACCTCGACCGAGCTCTCCGGCTCGGCATGGGCAGAGGTCGTGCACCAGCACCTGGGCGGTCTGCCCCCGAAGGTCGACCTCGCGGGCGAGAAGCGCCTCGCCGGTCTGCTGTCGGCAGCCCGCGACGAATGGCTGATCTCCTCGGCGCACGACCTCTCCGAGGGAGGCCTCGCGCAGGCGCTCGCCGAGGGCGTCATGCGCTTCGGCGTCGGAGCTCGCGTCTGGTTGAACGAAATCATCGAGCGCGACGGAGTGGACGCCGCAACCGCCCTGTTCTCCGAGTCGACCGGCCGCGTGATCGTGACCGTGCCCCGTGAGGATGACGTGAAGTTCCGCGGCCTCTGCGAAGGACGCGACTACCCGGTGATGCGCATCGGCGTGACCGACAGCGAGGGCGCGAAGCTCGAGGTGCAGGGCGTCTTCACCGTGTCGGCCGCCGAGCTGCGTGAGCGCTCGCAGGCCACCCTCCCGTCGTACTTCGGCCCGACCGTCACGGAGCAGGTCAGCGCATGAGCGAGGTCAGCCGCCAGAACCCGAACGACGAGGACTACGGCGACCTCGGCGAGAAGCGCAACCGGCGCATCCGCATCGTCGCCTGGACCGTCATCATCGCGCTCATCCTCGGCGGTGGCGGCGCGACCGTGCTGACCCTGCTCCTCGGCTGAGACACGGGACAGCACCTGCCGCTCAGCGGGTGAAGAGGTACCTCGTCAGCTCGATGATCCCGTCGGGTCCGTGGCTCTCCCGTCCGAGCGACTCCACGATGATCGCGCCGAGGATCGCCCGACCGATCTGCGCGATCGGTGCATCCTCCGGCAGCTGACCGTCGCGGATCCCGCCCCTCAAGCGCTCAGACAGGTGCTGCTCGACGCCCAGGCTTCCACCGAGGTGCGCACCGACCGCAGCATCTTCGGCAGCAGCCGCGACCAGCGACTGCAGCAGGGCCTGACCCTGCGTGCTCGCGAGGATCGTGAAGACCGACTGCAACCACGTCTCGACGTCGGCGAACAGGTCGCCAGTGTCGGGCACGACGAAATCCACCGGGATGAGACGTCCGTCCACGAGACAGTCGGCGATCAGCGCACCGCGCGACGGCCACCAGCGGTAGATCGTCTGCTTGCCGACCCCGGCTTCCTTCGCGATGCCCTCGATCGTGAGCCGGTCGTACCCCTGCGCATGGAACAGTCGGGAGGTCGCATCGAGGATCGCCTCGCGCGCCGCCGTGCTGCGCACGGGCCCGCTCCGGTGCTCGTTGACCATGGATTCAGGATAGCCACAGATCTCTAGACGAGACGTGCCGTATGATCTTCGAGTCTGAAGGAGACCACTGTGGCATCACTGCTGTACCGTCTGGGTTCGTTCGCTGCACGCAAGGCGTGGACGGTGATCGTCTCGTGGGTCCTGATCCTCGGTATCGGCGTGGGAGCCTTCCTGACCCTCGGCGGCACGCTGAGCAACAGCTTCGACATCCCCGGCACCGCCTCGGGCGCGGTCACCGACGAGCTCGCCGACAAGCTGCCCGACACGGCCGGCGGCACCGGCACGGTGGTCTACCGGACCGAAGACGGGTCTCCGTTCACCGACGACCAGAAGAAGGAGATCTCCGACCTCGCCGCGAGCGCCGAGGATCTCGACGGCGTCGCCGGGGTGATCGATCCGTTCGACGCGCAGAAGCAGCAAGACGAGCAGGCGCAGCAGCTCACCGACGGCCAGACCCAGATCACCGACGGCCGCGCGCAGCTGGATGCCGCCCAGACCCAGCTCGACGACGGACGCGCGCAGCTCGAAGCCGGACTCACACAGCTCGCGGCGGCCCGCACCCAGGCCGAGCAGTCCGGTGCCGGGTCCGCACAGCTCGCCGGCCTCGACGCGCAGATCGCCGCGGTGAACGCCCAGCTGGCGCAGGTCGCGGCCCAGAACGCGGAGCTCGACCAGTCGCGCATCACCCTCGACGACAACGCCGATCAGGTGGAGCTGGGCTCGACCCTCCTCGATCTGGCCGACGGCATCGGCGTGGTCTCCGAAGACGGATCGACCGCCATCGTCAACATCTCGTTCGTCGACCCGCGCCTCGAACTCTCCGAAGAGGTGAAGCAGGGCGCGATCGACCACTTCGCATCTTCCCCCGTCGACGGTGTCGAGGTCGACTTCGGCACCGACATCGCACAGGGCGTCCCGGAGATCTTCGGCATCGGCGAGGCGGTCGGCCTCGCATTCGCGGCGATCGTCCTCATCGTGATGCTCGGCTCCCTCATCGCCGCCGCCCTCCCGATCGTCACCGCCATCGTGGGTGTGGGCGTCGGCGTCACGGCATCCCTCGCCTTCTCCGGCGTGGTGAACATGGCCTCGGTGACCCCGGTGCTGGGTGTGATGCTCGGGCTCGCGGTCGGCATCGACTACTCGCTGTTCATCGTCAACCGACACCGCAAACAGCTGCTCGCCGGGGTGCCGGTGCGTGAATCCATCGGCCTCGCCACGGGCACCTCCGGCACGGCCGTCGTGTTCGCTGGCACGACCGTGATCGTCGCACTGCTCGCCCTCAACGTGACCGGCGTGCCCTTCCTCGGCCTCATGGGCACGGTCGGTGCGGTCTGCGTCGCGGTGGCCGTGCTCGTCGCGATCACCCTCGCCCCCGCCATCCTCGGCCTCGTCGGCACGCGCCTGCTCAGCCGACGAGCGCGGGGAACGATCGGCCAGGAGCACGCGGCAGGCAAGCCCGTGAAGCGCATGTCGACCCTCCGCGCCGTCGTCACCGCGCTCGTGAGCGTGGTCGCCCTGCTGATCATCGCCATCCCCGCCATGTCGATGCGCCTCGGGCTGCCCGACGGATCGAGCGAACCGAGCGACTCGACCAGCTACCGCGCGTTCCAGACCGTCGACGAGCAGTTCGGCGAGGGCGCGAACGGACCGCTGCTGGTCACCGCGACCCTCGACGATGACGTCAGCGACGACGACCTGCTCTCCACGCAGGTCACGATCGCCCAGGCCATCGCCGACCAGGACGACGTGGTGGCCGTCGCGCCGATCGCGACGTCCGACGACAACACGCTGCTCGCGTTCCAGGTCGTGCCGAAGGAGGGGCCGAACAGCGCCTCGACCGAGAAGCTCGTGCAGGACCTGCGCTCGATGCCCGCGATCGGCGACGGCATCACTCTGGGCGTCGCCGGACAGGCCGCGATCAACATCGACATCTCCGAGGCGCTGGCCGGAGTGCTGCCGCTCTACCTCGTGGTCGTGGTCGGGCTCTCGCTGCTCATCATGATCGTGGTGTTCCGGTCGCTGCTCGTGCCCATCATCGCAACCGGCGGGTTCGTGCTGTCGCTCTTCGCGACGTACGGCCTGATCGTGGCGGTGTTCCAGTTCGGCTGGGGCGCCGAGATCATCGGACTGCACAGCACCGGGCCGATCCTCAGCTTCCTTCCCGTGATCCTCGTCGGCATCCTGTTCGGACTCGCGATGGACTACCAGCTGTTCCTCGCCTCCGGCATGCGCGAGGCGTACGTGCACGGCGCCTCGGCGCGGGATGCCGTCGCCCAGGGCTTCCGCGCAGGCCGCTCGGTCGTGATCGCCGCCGCCCTCATCATGGTGTCGGTGTTCGGCGGCTTCATCTTCTCGGAGTCGACGATCATCCGCTCCATCGGCTTCGGTCTCGCGTTCGGCGTGCTGCTCGACGCGTTCGTGGTGCGCATGCTGTTGATGCCCGCGCTCATGCACCTGCTCGGACGATCGGCCTGGTGGCTGCCGCGCTGGCTCGACCGCATCCTGCCGAACGTCGACATGGAGGGAGCGGCGCTCGAACGCGACCACCCTGGCATGAAGGCCGTGGCCGTTCCGACCACGACCGACTCGGTGCCGACGCGGGAGACATCCGCCTGATCGGGAGTCGGAGACACCTCGCCCGGCGGAGTTCTCCGTGTCGGGAGGAGGGTTCGGGGCGAAGCTTCCGCCCGACACGGAGTTCTCCGCCCGACAGGGAGCCCCGACACAGTGCCCCGACAGCGAGCCCCGCACGGAGCACGACCCCGACGTCAGAGGCCATGCCTAGAGTGGGCGCATGACCGCCGAAGCCCGGGAACGCCTGCTCGCGTTGCGCACTCAAGCCGAGGCGCGGGTGCAGGCGACGGCGGCGACCCTCGATGAACTCACCCACGACCGTGCGGGCTCGAACGACGACGACGAGCACGACCCCGAGGGCGTCACCCTGTCGTCGGAGTGGTCTCGCCTGACCGGGCTCGCCGAGGCAGCAGGATCCGAGCTGCACCAGGTCGACGAGGCGCTGGCGCGGCTGGATGCCGGCACCTACGGCCTCTGCGCGAACTGCGGAAGACCGATCCCGGCCGGCCGCCTCGAAGCCCGCCCCTTCGCGGAGTACTGCGTCTCCTGCGCCGAGAAGCTCGGACGGTAGCCCTGACGCGAGGGTCGATCGCGAGTAGCATCCCACCCATGCCCATCACACTCGAGAACGTCGGCATCGCCGTCCGCGATCTGGAAGCCACCATCTCCTTCTTCACCGACCTGGGCCTCACGGTGCTCGGCCGCGACGAGGTCAGCGGAGAGTGGGCGGCGACCGCGGTCGGGCTCGACGGCAACCACGCCAAGATCGCGGTACTGCAGACTCCGGACGGACGCGGCCAGATCGAGCTGTTCGAGTACATCCACCCCGACGCGATCGAGACCGAACCGACCCTGCCGAACGAGATCGGCATGCACCGGATCGCCTTCTCGGTCGACGACATCGACGAGTCGCTCGCGATCGCCGCCCGCCACGGCTACCACCCGCTCCGCGGCGTCGCGAACTACCAGGACGTGTACAAGCTCACGTATCTGCGCGGCCCGAGCGGGATCCTGGTGATGTTCGCGCAGGACCTCACGAAGAGCTGAGCCGTCACCCGGGGATGACCGTCCCCTGATGAAAGCGCAGAACGGGCCCGGAATCGGACAGCTGCCAGATCGATGACCGCCGGCTCTCCCGCCCCTCGGCGATCAGACGATAGTTCACGAGGACGATGCCGGGGGACAGCTCGTTGAAGAGCCAATCCGCGGTCTCGGGTACGGCCCTGCTGTCCTCGTTCGAAAGCTCGACGACGGTTTCCGTCCGCAGCCATCGCCGCCCCGATGCCCCGATCTCCGCGAAATCGGGGGCGAGCAGGGCCTGTACCCGGTCTGCGTCGGTCCGTACCTCCGAGGAGAGGAGCGCGATTTCGGCAGCGACCACGACGGCATACCGGTCCGCGTCGTCATCCCACATGCGTAAACGGTACCGCCGCCCTCTCGGGGAGCCCGCCGAGAAGTAGGCTGAACGCATCATGCAAGAGTTCTTCCAGTGGGCGGGCAACTTCTGGTGGCTCATCTTCCCGATCATGGGAATGGCCGGCGGGGCCGCGAAGGCGTGGGAGCGGGGCTCCAAGCGCCGTCACGAGCGACGCCTCGAGACGCTCAAGGTCAAGGCGCAGCTGAAGACCGCCGAGATCGAGGCCCGCGCGCTGACCCATCAGGCCAAGCGCCGCGGACCCTCGGTCGTCGACACCACGGCATCCGTCGCGCCGAACGATCTGGTCGCACGCCTTTTCACCGAGCACGATGAGATCACCGCCCGCTGGCTCGACTACGAACTCGACGTCGCGAAGCTCATCGCCTTCCCCGCCATGAGCGACGGGCGCCAGCCCCTGACCGCCGCGTTCCTGCGCGCGAAGAAGACGGCGGATGCGTTGCGTCCCTCCTCTGCCGACGCCAAGGTGTCCGAGCAGCAGGTCACCGAGTACCTGCAGGCCGTCGGCGACTACGCGGTCGCGTTCGAGATCGCCGAGAAGGATGCCCGGCGTCTGCGCGACTCCACCTTCACCGAGCCGGAGCGCAAGAGACTCGAACGCGCACAGCAGCTCCTGAAGGTCGCGGTGGACGAATCGGCGACGCAGGCCGAGCGCAACGTCGCGTACAAGCGTGTGCGCGAAGAGCTCGATGGGCTCATCCTGCTCTCCGACGATGCGGTCACGGTACTCGAGAAGCAGGTGGCCCGGGAGCTGCCGGCCCAGGCGAGCACCTCCACCGACGCATCGACCGATGCGGCCCCCGCCCCCGCCCCCGCGGCGGAGCCCCAGCCGTTGCCGATCACCGATCCCCTGCGCCCGGCACCACCGCGGACGCTGCCGCGCGAAGACGCATGACCCCGGAGAACATCACCGGACCCGTCGCGCACCATGCCGAAGGCCCCGTCTGGTGGCCGGGCTGGGGTGGACTGCGCTGGGTCGACGGGACCGCGGGCGACCTGCTCACGCTGCGCCCCGACGGCGTGACCCGCCAGCACATCGACGACGAGTACCTCGCCTTCGCCCGCCCCCGTTCCAGCGGAGGGCTCGTGGCCGTCGGCGCACGCACGCTCTATCTCGCGGATGATGTCGACGGCGGAACCAGGGCCGTCGCCGCGCTGGGCGACGACCCCCGTGTGCGCATGAACGACGGGTGCTGCGACCCCCGCGGTCGCCTGCTGGCCGGATCGATGGCCTACGACGCGACAGCGGATGCCGGAACCGTCCTGCGTATCGATGCCTCCCTGTCGGTGACGACGGTGCTGCCGCAGACGACGGTGTCGAACGGCATCGGCTTCTCTCCCGACGGCGGGCAGGCCTACTACGTCGACACCCTGACCCATCGCGTCGACGTGTTCGATGTGGTCGAGGGGGAGCTGCGAGGACGCCGCGCCTTCGTGCGCTTCCCCGAGGGGCAGGGAATGCCGGACGGGCTCACCGTGGCATCCGACGGCAGCGTCTGGGTGGCCCTGTGGGACGGGAGCGCTGTGCACGGCTACGACGCGACCGGCGCCGTGATCGCGCGCATCGAGCTGCCGGTGCCGAAGGTGACCGCCTGCACGTTCGGTGACGACGACCTCGGCACGCTCTACATCACGACGTCGGCACAGGACCTCTCGCCCGACCACGGCACCGAGGCGGGTTCGCTCTTCGCCGTGCGACCGGGCGTGCACGGCATGCCCGTCACGCTGTTCGCCGGCTGAGACCCCGCAACACCGACGGCCTCTGCCCGAGGCACGGTGCACTCAGCGAAAGGAACCGTGCCCCGGACACAGGCCGCCGGGTGGATGACGCAGGTCAGCGCAGGTGAACCCGCTCGGTGCGCTGGTGCTGGCGTCCCAGCCCCTCGATCTCGATGGTCATCTCATCGCTGTCCTGCAGGTACGGGAACCTGCCCGACAGCGCGACGCCCTGCGGGGTGCCGGTGTTGATCACGTCGCCGGGCTCGAGCACCAGGTACTGGCTCAGCTCGTGCACGATCTGCAGCACGGAGAAGATCATGTCGGCAGTCGAGGAGTCCTGCCGCTGCTCGCCGTTCACGAAGGACCGCAGCCGCAGCGCCTGCGGATCGACCTCGTCGGCGGGGATGAGCGCCGGCCCGAGCGGGTTGAACGTCTCGGAGCATTTGCCCTTCGACCACTGTCCGCCCGAGACGTCGAGCTGGTAGGCACGCTCCGACACGTCGTTCGAGACCGTGTAGCCGGCGATGACATCGCGTGCGGCCTCCGGTGACGACAGGTAGCGCGCCGTCTTGCCGATCACGATCGCCAGCTCGACCTCCCAGTCGACCTTCTCGGCACCGGGTGGCAGCAGCACGACGTCATTCGGCCCGACGACCGTGTTCGGGTGCTTGAAGAAGATCACCGGATGCTCGGGCGGCTCCGATCCGGACTCGGCCGCGTGGGCTGCGTAGTTCTGGCCGATGCAGACCACCGCGGTCGGGCGGGCGACCGGGGCGCCGATGCGCAGACCGTCGACATCGGCGGTGGGGAGCTCGCCGCGGCCGAGGGTTTCGCGCACGCGAGCGATGCCGTCGGCGGCGAGGAAGGCGCCGTCGATCTCAGTGGTGAGGGGCGCGAGGTCGTAGACGACGCCGCCCTCACGGACGTAGGGGCGTTCGTGGCCGGTGGGGCCGAGTCGCAGGAGTTCCACGTCGATCCTTCGGTCAGCGCGCGTCGGCGTAGGTCGGGTTGACGATCGGCACGGATTCCCCGGCCAGGTACCGGATGATGTTCTCGGCCGCGTGCACGGGAAGATCCGCCAGCGCCTCGGGCGAGTACCAGGCGGCGTGCGGGGTGAGCAGCACGCTGTCGAGGTCGCGCAGCGGCGAGTCGGCGGCGAGCGGCTCCCCCGCGAACACGTCGAGGGCGGCGGCTCCCAGGTGTCCGGAGTGGAGTGAGGCGGCGAGCGCCTCCTCGTCGATGAGCGGACCCCGGCAGGTGTTCACCACGACCGCTCCCGGCTTCATGGTCGCGAGGGCAGCGGCATCGATCAGGTGGCGGGTGTCGTCGCTCAGCGGCACGTGGAGGGTGAGGATGTCGGCCCGCGCCACGGCATCCGGGATCTCGACGAGTTCACAGTCGGCCTCGCGCACCGCGTCGCCGGAGGCGTACGGGTCGGCGACGAGCACGCGGAACCCCAGCGCGCGGCAACCGCGGGCCACCATCGAGCCGATGCGGCCGAAGCCGAGCACCGAGACCGTGGTGGCCGAGGGGCGCACGGCGAGC
>NZ_DFQP01000023.1:24844-33911 GCF_002377845.1 Microbacterium sp. UBA3486 | reverse complement strand
TCATCTCGAACGCCTCCTGCACGACGAACTGCCTCGCCCCGGTGGCCAAGGTGTTCCACGAAGCCTTCGGTATCGAGGCCGGCCTGATGACCACCGTGCACGCGTACACGGCCGACCAGAACCTGCAGGATGGCCCGCATTCGGACCTCCGGCGCGCTCGGGCGGCGGGGGTCAACATCGTCCCGACCAGCACGGGCGCGGCGAAGGCGATCGGGCGCGTCATCCCCGAACTCGACGGGAAGCTCGACGGGTTCGCGCTGCGCGTGCCGGTGCTCACCGGATCCATCACCGACCTCACCGTCACCGCATCGCGCCCCGTGACCGTGGAAGAGGTGAAGGCCGCCTACCGCGCCGCGGCGGAAGGGCCGCTCAAGGGGATCCTCCGCTACACCGAGGACGAGATCGTCTCCGCCGACATCGTCGCCGATCCGCACTCCTCGATCCTCGACGCGGGATTGATCCGTGTGATCGGCGACCAGGTGAAGGTCTCAGCCTGGTACGACAACGAGTGGGGCTACTCGAACCGCCTGGCAGACCTCACCGAATACGTCGCAGCACGGCTGCCCGAGCGTGAGGAGGAAGCCCGTGCCTGAGCCGCTGCTCGGTGCCGACGCCTTCGCGCTCGACGTCTCGGAGTGGGTGAACAGCGCCCCGATCAGCCCGGAATCGCTCCGCGGACGCGTCGTGGTCGTCGAAGCGTTCCAGATGCTGTGCCCCGGATGCGTGAGCCACGGCCTCCCGCTTGCCCAGCGTCTCCACGGCATGTTCGACTCCCGCGAGCTCGTCGTGCTCGGGTTGCACACGGTTTTCGAGCATCACGCCGTGATGGGCCGCGAGGCGCTCGAGGTCTTCCTGTCGGAATACCGGATCGAGTTCCCCGTGGCGATCGATCGGCCGCTCGACGGTCAGGCGATTCCGGCGACCATGCACAGGTACGGACTCCGGGGAACGCCGTCGACGATCATCGTCGACCGGGAAGGGCGCGTGCGTCAGATCGCATTCGGCGCGGTCGATGAACTGGCCCTCGGCACCTACCTCGGGCGTCTTCTCGCCGAGCCGACCACACCGTCGATGCCGTCGGTCTCCGCCTCGATGTCGGAGGCCGGCGAGGCGTGCAGCGTCGACGGCGTGTGCATCTGAGCGTCGACGGACGACCGGCACGCAGGACTCTGTGAAGGCCCGGCCTCTGGGAGGTCCGGGCTTTCGTCAGGTCTCGACGCGAACAGACCCCTTCCAGACATTTTGAATACCCCTACCCCCTATGGGTATATGGTGATCTCTGACCGGACCCACCGGCACGCACCCACAGGAGGAACCCATGTCCCGCCCGCCCATCTCCCGAGCCCAGCGCTGGCTCGGGCTCGTCCTCATCGCCACGGCGCAGTTCGTCGTCATCATGGACACCTCGATCATCGGAGTGGCTCTGCCCGATATCCAGCGCGACCTGGGCTTCACTCCCGAATCGCTGTCGTGGGTGTTCAACGCCTACGTCGTGGCGTTCGGCGGTCTGCTGCTGCTCGGCGGACGCCTGGCCGATGCGTTCGGCGCGAGGAAGATCTTCGTGAGCGGGTGGATCGTCCTCATCATCGGCTCGCTCCTCGCCGGCGCCGCCACCGACGTCGGACTCGAGATCGCCGGTCGTGCCATTCAGGGTGCCGGGTCCGCTCTGATCGCTCCCGCCGCGCTCACCCTGCTCATGATGCTGTTCGGCGGCACCTCCGACCTTCCCAAGGCGTTCGCGGTGTACGGCGCCGCCGCCCCCATCGGCGGCACGGCTGGTGTCTTCCTCGGCGGAGTGCTGACCGAGTACGCGAGCTGGCCGTGGGTGTTCTACGTGACGGTGCCGATCGCGCTGTTCGTGCTCGCCTTCACGGCATCCACCCTCCCTCGCACCTTCCGCACGGCCGCCGGATCGATCGACGTGGCCGGTGCTCTCACCGTCACCCTCGGTCTCGCTGCCGTCGTCTACGGCGTCGTCAATGCCCCCGAGGTCGGATGGCTCACCTGGTCGACCCTGACCTTCGTGGGCGCCGGAATCGTCCTGCTCGCGATCTTCTTCGTGATCCAGGCACGCAGCCGGAACCCCCTGCTGCGCCTCGGGCTGCTGCGTGCGCCGCTGTTGGCCGCGGCCAACAGCGCCCAGCTGCTCCTCGGAGCGGCTTGGGTGTCGATGTGGTTCTTCCTGAACCTTTACCTGCAGCAGGTCCTCGGGGCGAGCGCATTCGCCGCGGGTGCCGCACTACTGCCGATGACGGGCCTGGTCGTCCTGGTGATGGTCGCCCTCGCCCCTCGCCTCCTTGCGCGGTTCGGAGCCAGGTCGATGATCGTCAGCGGCCTGCTGATCCTCGCCGGCGGCCTGCTCTGGCTGTCGTTCGTCCGCCCGGACGGCAACTACGCCGCGGACGTGCTGCCGGCGTCGCTCCTCGCCGCGCTCGGGATGTCGCTCGCCTTCGTCCCGTCGCTGGGCACCGCGATCAACGCCGCACCGCCGATGGAGACGGGCGTCGCCTCCGGACTCGTGAGCACGAGCTACCAGATCGGGTCGGCCCTCGGGCTCGCCGTCCTCACCGCGATCGTCTACGGCATCTCAGGCACCGCTCCGACGGCGGTCGATCTGACGCGCGGGTACTCCGCCGCCTTCCTGGGCGCGGCGATCCTCGCCCTTGTCGGCGCGATCGTCACCGCGATCTGGATGACGAAGCCGCGGGCACGGAGCGAGGCGTCCGAGGAGTCCGTCTCCGTGTGACATCGGCCCCGACACCGACAGTGCCCCGCGGGCGCAGGGGGGAGGATGATCCGTCCCCCCTGCCTCCGCGGGCACGCGTGCATCCACTCAGGTGGTTCGGAACGCCGACCGATACTGGCTCGGAGTCGCACCGAATGCACGACCGAAGTGCTGGCGGAAGAGCGCAGCCCCACCGAACCCGGTCGTCGACGCGACCGTGTCGACCGGGAGCGACGTGGCCTCGAGCAGCTCCCGAGCTGCCGCGAGCCGCTGCGCGAGCACCCACTTCGCCACCGTCGACCCCGTCTGCGCCCGAAAGGCCCGGGTGAACGAACTCCGGCTGAGATGGGCTCGAGCGGCGAGGACGTCGATGGACAGATCGGCATCGAGGTTCGCGGCGCTCCATCGCATCGCCTCGGCGATCGGGTCTCCTCCCGCGTCCGGAACCGGCCGCTCGATGAACTGCGCCTGTCCACCGGAGCGATGGGGCGGCGCGACGATCCTCCGGGCGACCCGGTTCGCGACGAGCTGACCCTCTCTCCGGGCGAGGAGGTGCAAGCAGGCGTCGATCCCGGCCGTGGCGCCTGCTCCCGTGACGATCTGCCCCTGGTCGATGTACAGCTCGTCCGGTTCGAGCGCGACCCGGGGGAACCTGTGCCGGAACACGTCGGCCCACTTCCAGTGCGTGGTCGCGGTGCGACCCTCCAACACGCCGCTGTCGGCGAGGGGAAAAGCGCCGAGGCAGAGTCCGACCAGTTCGGCTCCCTCGGCATGCGCGTCCCGCAGCGCGCTCGACAGCTCATCCGGCGCCGCCCGGTCGGGCTCGCCCCACCACGGCACCACGACGACGTCGGCACCGCGGACCGCTTCGAGCCCGTGTCGCACGTCGATGTCGAAGTCGGCGGAGGTGCGGAGCGTGCCCGCGTGCAGCGCCGCGACGCGGATGGGCCATGGATCGATCTCGCCGACGGGCGTCTCGCCTCCCCACACGAGGGACGGGACGGACAGGTGGAAGGGGCTGATGCCGTCCACGGCGATCACGGTCACACGCGGTGCGCTCATTGCGCGTCCCTCCATCCTTGGGGCGAGCCGATCACGGCGACGGCTGACCCGAATCCGGCTGTTCAGAGTCGTTCGGGTCAACAAGACTACAGACGACCCGAGAGAGGACACCTCATGACCACGTCATCCACACTCCGCTCCCTGAGCGGCATCGTCGACGCCCCTGCCGCCCTCGCGGCCTCGACCGTCATCCTCGTCGACTTCCAGAACACCTACACCCGCGGAGAGATGGAGCTCGACGGGTGGGATGCCGCCCTCGACGCCGCGGCCGACCTCCTCATGCGGGCCCGCAGCGCCGGTGCGACCGTGATCCACGTGCAGCACGACGGCGGGGTCGGCTCGGCGTACGACATCCGCGAGGACATCGGCGCGATCCACGAGCGTGTCGCTCCGACCGACGGGGAGGCGGTCGTCGTGAAGACCGCTCCGAACTCCTTCGTCGGCACCGAGCTCGGAGACCTCATCGATGCCGCAGGCCACAACGATGTCGTGATCGCCGGGTTCATGACGCACATGTGCGTCACCTACACGACCGAGGGCGCCTTCCTCCGCGGAAACCGTCCGACGGTGGTCGCTGCCGCCACCGCGACGCGAAGCCTCCCCTCGGTCGTCGGCGACGTGTCGGCCGCGCAGCTGCACCGCGCAGCCCTCGCCGGCATCGCCGATCTGTACGCCACGGTCGTCGCGACGGCGGCCGACCTCTCTTGACGGATAGCCCTCCTCCAACAGTTGCCTCACGCAACTGAGCTGATACAATGATCCTGTGGCGATCGAAGGCAGGATCGAAGACATCCGTGAGGCGCTGGTCGGCGTCGTCGCTGAGTGGACGCAGAGCGAGCTGCAGGTAGAGGTCGCCGAGAGCGTCGACAGATCCCTCGATGCCGCAGAGGTGCGCAGCCTGTACCTGGTCGGCATGAGCGGCGGCTCCCTGGGGTTCAGTCAGTTGGCCGATCGAGCCGCGTTGTCGCGCCCGACGACGTCGAAGCTGGTCTCGCGAATGTCGGCGCGGGGCTTCTTCGACCGGGTCCGCTCCGGCCGCACGGTCGATGTGCGCCTGACGGACGCGGGCGGCGAAGCATACGGACGACTCGTCGCCGCCGGGCAGCAGATGGTCGGCGGCGCCCTCGCCGGCTGGTCGACACAGGAGATCGCCCAGTTCCAGGCTCACCTCAGCCGTTTCGTCGCCGCCCTGCCAGGGGCGACGCAGGCGACCGTATCGCGGTCGCCGTCCGATGCCGTCTCATCACCCCAGGAGGAATCATGACCCGCACCTATGTCGTCACCGGCGCCGCATCCGGCATCGGCGCCGCGACCGCCGAGCTGCTTCGCACACACGGACACACCGTGATCGGTGTCGACCTCGCCGGCGTGGAGGTCACAGGCGACCTCTCGACTCCCGAAGGCCGCGCGGCCGCCGCGGACGCCGTGCTCGCCACCGCCGACGGAGGCATCGACGCGATCATCGCGTGCGCGGGGATCGCGGCGCCGATCGCCAAGACCATGGCGATCAACTACTTCGGTGTGACCGAGTTCCTCACCGCGCTGCTGCCGAACCTGAGCCTGGCGGACCAGCCGCGCGCCGCCGTGGTGTCGTCGATGGCATCGCTGCAGCCCGTCTCGGCCGAGCTCGTCGACGCGGCACTGAGCGGCGACGAGCCCCTCGCTCTCGAGATCGGCGACCAGCTCGCCGCCACGGCTGAGGGAGGGTTCCTCAACTACTCCTCGAGCAAGCGTGCCCTCTCGCGCTGGGTGCGACGCGCGTCGGTCTCCGACGCCTGGGCCGGAGCGGGGATCCCCCTCAACGCCGTCGCGCCCGGCACGGTCACCACGGCCATGACCGCCGGATTGCTGTCGAGCCCTGAGGGCCTGGCGCAGGTCGACGCCGCCGTGCCGATGCCCCTCAACTACCACCAGCCCGCATCGTCGATCGCCGAGCTGCTGGTGTGGCTGACCAGCCCGGCCAACACCCATATGGCAGGTCAGACCATCTACTGCGACGGCGGCGCCGACGCCGTGCTGCGCGGCGACGACATCTGGTCCTGGAACGACGCTCCGCGCGCCTGACACCCACCCCGCGAGAAGGCCCGGTCCCCCGTGGATCGGGCCTTCTCGGCGCTTCCGGCCCATTCGGACCACTTCCTTATTTTGAATGACTAAAAATAAGTGTTACTGTCGTAGGGAACCGGACGGCCAGATCGTCCTTCCCTCCGTCGGTATCCGACAGCTCTGCGGGAAGGCTCCTGGCCGCAGGACAGCGCGCCGTCCGTCGGGGGTCTCTGGCCCCAGGGGGTGTTCGGCGCGCCCACGCGCAAGAACGGATGCACCCGCGTTCGACGGCGCCAGGAGACAGAGGAGAGGAATCACTGATGGAGGAGACCCGAACCGGTTGGAAACCGAACCCGGTGTTCAGTTCGATGCCGCATTCGATGGGCCGCGGCTCCCGCGAGGACATCGTCTGGGAGGCGCTTGACCGCGTGAACGGCAAGCCGGCACCCACGATGGGGACGATGCAGGCCGCCATGGGGAACGAGGCGCAGATCCGCATCGTCCACGACACCATCCGCGCCTACCTCGACACGCACGGTCTCCGCGACACCAGCGAGCTGGGCGTCCGAGCCGGTGAACTCGCATGAGACGGCGAGCCGCGCAGGCCGCGCAGACCATGCACATCCGCTCGACCGAGCTCTGCCGTACGCCGCCCGCCTCCCTCGACGACGATCAGTTCGTCGCCCAGCTCGGATCCGTCGGCCTCGGTAGCACGTCATACGTGGTCGGACGGCGCGATCCGCACGCTCCCGAATGGATCGTGCTCGACTACGCCACCGGTGGACACGAGCGAGTGTGGCGGCGGACACGACCGCAGACGGACGGCCTGCTCGCGTACGTCCTCGTCGAGGACGACTCCTCGAACGGATACGTGTCGGCCGCCTGACGGGAGCGTCGGTCGCCCGGCGGGAGTGGGGCGACCGACATGCGCAGAACGAGGGTCAATCCCCGAACACGACCACCGATCGCCTCCGCGAGCGCGCGGCCTGGATGGCCACGGCTCCCATCGCTCCGGTGGCGAGGATTCGTGTCAGCGTCAGCACGTGGGAGACGAGGATCATCGCATTCTGATCGGTCACGCTGCCGGACATCACGGCGACCTCGATCAACGACCCCAGGATCACCGTGGCGAGCGCGCCCGCGGGGACCACGTTCCAGGGCTTCGCGAGTGGACTGCGGAGGACACCTGCCACGATCGTTCCGCTGAGCCCCAACTCCACGAGGGCGTTCACGTAGATCGGTGCAGCCGACGTGATGTCGGACGACGCCGCCAGCGACGGGGGACCGACCGGCAGCCAGACCGCCAGGAGAAAGAGGGAGATGACCGCGGACCTCGGCAGCCGCAGGATGCCGTCACGACGTGCAGCTCCGACCCCGGCCGCGGCGAGCGCGAGGCTGAAGGCGACGGTCGCCGCCGTCGAGATGCCGACGAGAGCATTCCCCTCGAGCGACCCGGGGAGACTGCGGAACGCGGTCAGCAGCGCCGAGACGATGAAGAGCACTCCGGAGGCCAGCCACCATGGTGACCACCGCGTCGATGCGCCCTCGACCGCGACCATCGGGGATTCAGGTCCACTCATCGCTCACCGCTCGTCATCGTTCAGGGCAGGTCCTGCCTCCACCCTCTCAGAGGCTCCGCGACAGCGCGAAAAGGGATGAACGGCTCCCTGGCATGGCACCCTGGTCATGCACCCGCCCGTCGTCGAACCCCCGAAAGCGTCGTGACCGCGATGAGCATCCGCGTCGAACCCGTCGATCCGCAGAACATCACCCTCTTGCTGCGGTGGAACGGCATCCTCCGCGACGGGTGCGCCTTCGGCCGTCAGAAGGCGTGGTCCCGCAGCGACGAGGCCACGCGCCTGCAGTTCCAGAACCCCCATCCCACCCGCAGCTCGGTGCTGCTGCTCGCGGAGATCGACGGAGTGCCGGTCGGCGCGGCCGAG
This sequence comes from Microbacterium sp. UBA3486, assembly GCF_002377845.1. Lineage (NCBI taxonomy): Bacteria > Bacillati > Actinomycetota > Actinomycetes > Micrococcales > Microbacteriaceae > Microbacterium > Microbacterium sp. UBA3486. Next base: position 26,135 of record NZ_DFQP01000023.1, on the reverse strand, counting down.
GCGCACGTGCACCCTGGCGAGCCGGCAGACGTCGAGATCGCCGTTCTCGATGCGTTCCGTCGACGCGGAGTCGCCCGCGCGCTGCTCCACGCCGTGCGGAACACCCTGCGCGGCACCGCCACGGTGATGCGCACCGAGACGTACTCCGATGCCGGCGTCTCGTTCGCACGTTCCGAGGGCATGCGGATCGGCGTCCGCGAGAGCCGGCAGGTGGTCGATCTCCCGCTGCCGCAGGGCATCCTCGACCGCTTCCCCGGCCCGCCGTCGAACGTCGAGGTCATCTCGTGGGTGGACGCCTGTCCGGAGGAGCTTCTCGACGACTGGGCTCGGCTGCGCGCGCACATGTCGGACGACGTGCCGATGGGCGACCTGACACGCACTGCCGCGCCCGTCGATGTCGCGGCGGTCCGCCGGAACGAGGAGCGCATGTCCGAACAGGGGTATGCCCTGGTGCGGAGCGTCGCTCGCATCGACGGGCACTCCGTCGGCTACACCGAGATCCTGCTCTCTCGGCCCGATCCGACGATCGCCCTTCAGGACGACACCTTCGTCGAGGAGCGGGTTCGAGATCGCGGCATCGGGCGTGCGCTGAAGGTCGCCAACCTCCGCCGACTCCTGAGCGTTCCGGAGAGTGCCGGCTCGCGTTTCCTGCAGACGTACACGGCGCTGACGAACGAGCCGATGCTCGCCCTCAACAGGTCGGTCGGGTTCGAGGAGGTCGACGTGCTCACCGTTCTCGAGGGGCCGCTGGGCTGACGGCTGTCCCGATCGCCGGGCGCGCTCTCCTCACGATCCGGCAGCGGTCGGCTCACACTCTTCATCACCGGATGGACGTCCGCCGGCCGCCGTGGGGAACGGCGGCCAACGAACGAGGCGCAGCACCCCTCGATGGTGATCTTGGGGACGATCACCGTGACGGCGGGGAAGCCAGGGATGCTGTGCGGTCGCCCTCAGAAGGCGACTACTGAACGGTATCCACTCTCCGACCGGCCCAGTGAAATATCGGTGCGCGGTCAGTTCAGGATGAGGTCATCGAGCACGTAGACGTAGAGGTCGCCGACGATCTCCGCCCCTTCGTGTGCGGCCCCGTCGTCGACCGCTTCGAGAAGATCCGCGACCGCGCCCGTCACCATCGCGGCGTTGCGCTCGCGCCCGAGGTGCGTGAACCCGAGCACGAGGGCGGGACGCTTGGCGGCGTGCATCGCTTCGAGGTACTGATTTCGCGAGTAGGACGCCAGCATCTGGAAGAGGTTCCAGGTCAAGCCGGACGCGACCCGGTGATCGACGGATC
>NZ_DFQP01000023.1:0-24817 GCF_002377845.1 Microbacterium sp. UBA3486 | reverse complement strand
ATCGCCGGCCCCCCCCCGCCATGCCGTGATCGCCTGCTCGGCGGCCACCCGGAACGCCCGGCGCTCGCTCGGGGTCGCGCGCGCGATGCCCAGGGTCGCGGCCAGAGTCGACAGCCCGGAGCATTCCGCGACGACGGCCGCGAGCCACGCGCGTGTGGGGGTCGCCACCACCGACGACTTGTGCGCACGAGCCTCGACCAGATGCTGCACCGTCAGGATCGATATCGCCTCGCGCACGGTGTTCGTGGCGACGTCGAGCTCCTTCGCGAGCGTCGAGACCGTCAACGCGGCTCCCGGGGGCAGCTCGCCGGTCTCCATCTTGCGGGTCAGTGCCTCGACGACAGACTCCAGCCGTGTGGCCACAGGTCTCGGCGCGGCCAGATCCTTCCGATCGACGAGGTCGAGGATCTCGACCGACAGGAACGAGGGAGCACCCGCGCGCGGTTCCGACTCCGGGCTACTCACCGGGATGCCGCCATTCGCCGGTCAGCGCCGCCCGCAGTGGCTCGACCGTGGTGACGCGGAAGAGCTCGAAGACGGCATCCCGTGCGGCCGCGCCGTCTCGCGCTCGAAACGCCACCCGCAGCGGCTCCACGAGTACGCGCTGCTGCTGTCCGAGCCATCCCGGGAGAGGGCGATCCTGTACCGAGCGGCTCAGGTGCAGCACGAGGTTGCGATCGAGGATCTCGGTCACGATCGCGTTGTCGGCGAGTTCGATCACCTCGACCCACAGGGCGAACCAGAGCCGCAGCCCGTCCGGCATCCCTCCGCGAGTGAGGTCGGAGTCCAGGATCGCCTGCACGCGGGCATCGAGGGAGTCGAGCTGGGCGTCGGTGAGGGCGGGCACCACCTTCGCGGCTGCGTAGGCGATCAGCGCGCCAGCGGCCTCGGCGCGATCCGCCTGTGCCCGCAGATCGATGGGGGCCACCCGCGTGAAGCGGTTCGAGCTCATCTCGACCAGGCCCACGTCGGCGAGCCGGATGAGGGCCTCCCTGATCGGTGTGCGAGAGACGCCGTATTCGGCCTGCAGATCCTGATCGCGGATCTCCTCGAGCGGAGCCAGGCGTCCGGTCACGATCTCCTGAGCCAACCGCGCATACACCTGATCGCGGATCAGAGTACGAGGACGGGCCTTCGTCGAGGGCTTCGGCTCGTCCGTCATAACGGCCAGACTAACCAGCAGCCTTCGATTTGTCTCCGCCGTGGTGGGCTGGCGCATCTTCTCCCGTGGCGGGGCCGGTGGAGGGGGACGCGGAGGAGGCAGCCGAAGCGCACGCGGCGAGCGCGAGCGCCGAGGTGCTGAGCCCGACGGCGGCCAAAGCGAGAGCGAAACGGGGGTCCGGGGTGCGTGAGGTCACAGAACGTCTTCTCTGGGGAGGGCGGACTTCCATCGTCGCCGGGACGGCACGGGGAAGCATCGGCCGAAGGTAGCGGCGGCGTCGTACTACGGACGGATGTTTCCCGAGTGTTCGATGACGAGGCCCCCCGCCCGGGGCGGGCGAGGGGCCCTCTGTGACGCGGACTAGCGCGACAGCTCGGCGGTCACGGGCTTGGGGATGAACATCGAGAAGACGAGGGCGCCGACGAGCACCACCGCCCCGGTGATCAGTGCCGCGACGTATCCCGCCGTCGCATCGCCTGCTCCGGAGGCGAACGAGGTCTGCGCCGCGTAGATGACGACGAAGCTCAGTCCCGCCCCGAGGTTGATGGCGCCCGTGTTCAGGCCGGGAAGCGATCCCGGGCGGTCCTTCGGTGACAGCACGACGCCCAGGCCGTTGAGCATGATGTTGCCGATCCCCGCATAGGTGACGCCGACCGCGATGGAGAGGAGGAGCAGGACGAACCGGGATGAGGTCTCGACATTGGCGACCATGATCGCGAGCACCGCGACGGTGCCGCCCAGCCCGATGCGCAGCATCGTGCGGTACCCGACGGTGGCGGCGAGCCTGCCGCTGAGCGGCCCCATCAGGAGGCCGGCGAGCGCGTAGGGCATCAGGATCCACAATGAGACCTCCTCGGCAGTCATCGCGAGGTTCATCGCCGTGTCCTGCGCGAGGGCGGGGACCACTCCGTTCATGATCGCGAAGATCCCCGACAGGGTGAGCAGCGAGGTGGCGCTGAGCGCCCAGGTGGCTCGTTGCTTGAGTTGGGCCGTCGAGACGAGCGGATCGTCGATCCTGCCCTCGAGCTTCCAGAAAGAGGTGAACGCCACGACGGCGACGACCGCGAGAACGATCACGAGCACCAGGTTCGCCTCGGCGAGCGCGCCCAGTTCGTTGAGAGCGACGAGCATCGACCCCACCGAGATGACCAGCAGCAGTGATCCCCACCAGTCCATACGCGGGCGGTCGTCGGCCATCGTCTCCGGGGCGAGGAATCGCACGGTGAGCGCAGCGACGATCGCCACACCCGCCATCGTCCAGAAGATGGAGGCGAAGCCGTGGTTCGTCGCCAGATATCCGCCGAGCAGAGCATCTCCACCGGCGATCCCTCCGTTGACCGCCGTGACGACACCGAGGAGGGTCCCGTACGCCTTCGGATCCTTGACGGCCGCCCGCAGCATGATGAGGCAGAGCGGCACGACCGGCCCCGACACGCCTTGGATGAGGCGACCGATGAAGAGCATCGGGACGTTGGTGGCCAGCGCCGCGACGACGCAGCCGATCGCCATCACCACGAGCATTCCGACCAGGACGCGTCGGCGCCCGATCAGGTCACCCAGGCGGGGGAGGAACAGGGTGAACAGCGCGGCGGCCGTGAAGAAGACGGTCTGCGTCGCGGCGATCTCGGTCGACGTCGCATCGAGCTCGCGCTCCATCGTCACCAGCGCGGGGCTCAGCATGCTGGCGTTGAGCTGGAAGGCCAGGCACGCGGCGAGGAGGGCGATCATCAGCGACACCACGCTGGTCCGGGTGCGAACCGCATCTACTTGATTGGTCATTGCTCACTTCTTCGTGTCGAATCGTTGGCTGTTCGCGTGCGTAATCCTTTACGCACGCCCTATCTTGGACTGATGGTGTCGACGGCGGCACCGGTCAGGGTGGGAAGTCGTGGTGAAGAAGGCGTCCGTCACGCTGCACGAGGTGGCAGCCGCCGCCGGTGTGTCCATCGCGACCGTCTCGCGAGCCCTCAACGGTAAGGACCGGGTGTCCGGTCGCACCGCGGAGCATGTGGCCGAGGTGGCCGAGCGACTCGGCTATCGGGTGAACCTCATCGGCCGCGGCCTGCGCGCCGGCACCGGCGCCACCATCGGCGTCGTGGTCCCGGTCATCAGCAACCCCTTCTACGGTGAGCTCATCCACCGCCTCGAGGACCATCTGCAGCGCCGCGGCTTCGATCTCGTGATCGCGGACTCCCATGGCGAGGTCGACCGAGAACGCGACCGCCTCCGCATGCTGGTCGAACGTCGCGTCGAGGGCATCTTCGTGGTCCCCTCCGACGCCGAGCTCTCGTTCGACGCCGTCGCTGACACCGCGCGAAGGGTTCCGCTCGTGCAGCTCGACCGTCGCGTGCTCGATCTTCCTGCCGACTTCGTGGGTGTCGACAACGACGCCGGCATCGATCTCGCCGTCGAGCACGTCACCGCCCGGGGCGCACACCGTGTGGTGCTCGTCTCGGGCAACGACGTCACCTCCGTGGGCCGTGAACGACGAGCGGCGTTCGAGGCCACGGTGCGCACCCGATCGATGCCCCGCGAACAGAACATCTTCGGCGAGTACCTGCTCGCCTTCGGCGAGAGGGCTGCGGAGGAGCTGCTGGCGCGCGGCCCTCTTCCCGATGCGATCATCGCCGGCGACGACCTCGTCGCTGCCGGGGCCATCGCGGCGCTGAAACGTGCCGGCAAGAGCGTGCCCTCCGATGTGCAGGTCACCGGCTTCGACGGCACGATGCTCGCCGACGTATGCGAACCGCGGTTGACGACCGTGGTGCAGCCGTTCGACGAGCTCGCCCGGGAGGCGACCGAGGCGCTGGTGCGTCGAATGGACGATCCCGAGGCCCCGTACGTGCTCAGCCGCCTCGCGCCGAGTCTGCGTGTGGCCGAGTCGACGACGCTCGTCGCGCCGCGCTGAACGTCAGGCCAGTGCCGCGACAGCATCCGTCACCAGGTTCCAGAACTTCGGCACGTCGAGGGTGATCGCGACGTCGGTGTTCGGCTCCTTGCCCAGCATGTCGTGCAGATCGACGCAGGTCGCGCCCGCCGTGAACTCACCCGCGGTCTCGATGTCGACGTGGCAGCGCTGGATCGATGCGACGGCGCGGTCGATCGCGATCGCCACGGTGATGGGATCGTGCAGAGGGCCTTCGGGCATTCCCTCCGCCTTCTCGTAGGTGCTGCAGAAGAAGCGCAGCAGCTCCACGCCGAATGCCGCTGTCTCGTTGCCGACCGCACCGATCCGCCGGATCACCTCTTCGGTGATCAGCGCCTGATGGGAGATGTTGAGCCCGACCATCGTCAGCGGCAGCCCAGAGGCGAACACGACCGCTGCGGCTTCCGGGTCGGCCCAGGCGTTGAACTCCGGGTACGCGCCGACGTTGCCGCGGCCGGTCGAGCCGCCCATCCAGATGATCTCCTTGATCTGGGGCGCGACCTCCGGGTGCTGCTGCAGCAGGAGCGCGATGTTGGTGAGGGGGCCGGTCGGGATCAGCGTGATCGGCTCCGGTGAAGCGGCGAGAGTATCGGCGAGGAACTCGACCGCGTGACGGGGGTCCAGCGGCACCGTGGGCTCCGGGAGGACGGGCCCACCCAGGGCGTTCTCCCCATGGATCCATGCCCCGGGCGTCAGCTCACGGGTGAGCGGCTTGTCGGCACCTGCCGCGACCGGCACGTTCTCGACACCGGCGACGGTGAGGGCGATCCGCGCGTTCCGGGTCGTGTGCTCGAGGTAGCCGTTGCCGCCGACAGTGGTCACCCCGCGTAGGTCGATGGCGTCGTTTCCGGCTGCGAGCCAGATCGCGAAGACGTCATCGTGGCCCGGATCGCAGTCGAGAAGGACGGGAGTGGTCATGGTGCTCCTTTGCAGATGTTCGTGCGTAAACGTTTACACTTTCTCACGGGAACGTCAAGTCGACTGCGACGCCGTCGTTCCGATCCCGCCTCCTCGATCCGAAAGCTGCCGCCATGGTCACTCCCGCTCTTCCGTCTCTCGTCGTCGTCGGCAGTGCGAACGTCGACGTCACCGCGTTCGTCGATCGCCTCCCCACCGCAGGTGAGACCGTGGCGGGAGGACGACTCTCCCGCGATCTGGGCGGGAAGGGCGCGAATCAGGCCGTCGCCGCCGCGAAGCTCGGGGGACGGGTGCGCATGATCGGCGCCGTCGGCGATGACGCCGACGGGACCTGGACGCGAGAGGAGATGATCCGGGCCGGAGTGGACGTCGCCGATCTGCGGACCGTGGACGCACCTACCGGAACGGCCCTGATCGTGGTGGATTCCGACGCCGAGAACCAGATCGCGGTCTGCCCGGGAGCGAACGACCACGTGGCCCTCGACGGGGTCACCTTCCGAGAAGACGAGGCCGTACTGATGCAGTTGGAGATCGCACTCGCCGTCGTCGAAGCGGTGGCCGCCACCGCCACCGGTTTCGTCGCGGTCAACGCCGCCCCCGCCCAGCCGTTGCCCGAAGCCCTGCTGCGTCGCGTTGACCTGTTCATCGTGAACGAGACCGAACGCGAGCTCATGCCCGAGCTCGCCGATGCCGAGCTCGTCGCCGTGACCTATGGGGCGGCCGGCGCGGCACTGTATCGCCGGGGCGAGGAGATCGCGCGCGCCGATGGCATCCGTGCGGAGGCCGTGAACACCGTCGGCGCGGGCGATGCGTTCTGTGCGGCTCTCGTGCTCGCGCTTCGCACCGGACATTCGCCGGCCGACGCGCTTGCAGCCGCCTGTGCGGTCGGATCCGCGGCGGTGTCGCACCTCTCGTCGCAGCCGCCGTTCGCGCACCTGAACCGGTATCTGCCGGTGCCGTGAGGATGCTGACCGCACCTCCGGCGCCGGCCCCGTGGGCGCGGCGTCCACGGACCTGATCCAAAAGAAGAAGGCCCGGCTTCCTCAACGGAACCGGGCCATTCTCACACTCGGATCGGATCAACTTCCGATACGCACCTACTGTGCGCGAGGGGGGACTTGAACCCCCACGTCCTTACGGACACTGGCACCTGAAGCCAGCGCGTCTACCATTCCGCCACTCGCGCGAGTGTCTCGTTCCGAAGAACTCAACTTCCCAAAGATATCATGCGTTTTCGGCCTCGTTGCACATGCCTGGAGGGTCATCGGCGGCGTTCCCCCAGGACACCTGGCTACGATGTGTCTACCAGTCGGCATGCCAGAGGAGCCCAGTGGGACTACTTGACAGCTTTGAGAAGGGTCTCGAACGCGCAGTTAACAGCGCGTTCGCCAAGACCTTCCGCAGCGGCATCCAGCCAGTGGAGATCGCTTCGGCGCTGCGGCGCGAAGCCGACACGAAGGCTGCGGTCGTCAGCCGCGACCGCATCATCGCCCCCAACAGCTTCGTCGTGCGCCTCAGCGCCGACGACGCCGAACGGATGCGCGGGCTCGGTGGTGCCCTCACGGACGAGCTGCACGCTCTTCTCACCACACACGCCAAGTCCCAGGGATACAGCTTCTCCGGACCGCTCGCCATCACTCTCGAGGCCGATGAGAAGGTCGCCACCGGCACGGTGCGTGTGAGCTCGGGAACGGTCGAAGGTCGTGTGACCTGGCAGGCCGTGGTCGACGTCGACGGCCGTCGTCATTCGATCTCCCGTGCCCGCACCGTGATCGGCCGCGGCTCGGATGCCGACATCACGATCGCCGACGCCGGTTCGAGTCGGAAGCACGCCGAGATCCTGTGGGATGGCGAGCGCGCCATGATGCGCGACCTCGGCTCCACCAACGGCACGAAGGTCAACGGCCAGAAGCTGCGCGAAGCCGCGCTCCCGAGCGACACCACCATCACGATCGGACGCACCGATCTGGTGTTCCGCGTCGTCCCGGTCGCGTCACCCTCGCGTCCTGCACCCCGCGGCGACGACGCCACCCGAGCGTTCGGAGCCCTCGGGTGAGTGAACTGATCCTCCTTCTGCTCCGCATCGGGTTCCTCATCCTGATGTGGTTCTTCGTGTTCGGGGTCGTGTATTCGTTGCGTGCCGACCTGTTCGGCGTGCGGGTGCGCAAGCTCCCCGCAGAGGCGGCGGCAGGAGCGGCCGCCGCGCCGGTCGCAGCCCCCGCGGCACCGGTGGCGAAACCGGCATCCGCTCGCCCTTCCACCGGTCCGGCCACGGTCGCGACAGCCAAGCGGCTCGTGATCACATCCGGCCCCAAAGCGGGACTCGAGCTGCCGCTCAGCGCCGACTCCCTCACGATCGGCCGCTCCAGCGAGTCCGCTCTCGTGATTCGCGACGACTACACGTCCAGTCACCACGCGCGCCTGATGCTGCGCGGCGACAGCTGGGCGATCCAGGATCTCGACTCCACCAACGGCACCTTCGTCGCGGGCCAGCGCGTCTCCGGCTCGCCCGTCGCCCTCTCGCTCGGCACCCCGATCAAGGTGGGCGCCACGACCTTCGAGCTGCGAGCCTGACGCCGGCATGGTCTTCGAAGGCTCGAGCGTCGCGATCTCCCACACCGGGAAGGTCCGCTCCAACAACCAGGATTCCGGATACTCCGGGGCGAATCTCTTCGTCGTCGCCGACGGCATGGGCGGGCACGCCGGCGGAGACGTCGCCTCCAGCATCGCGATCCAGCGTCTGGAGCCCCTCGACCAGCCCTATGCGTCGACCGAAGACGCGCAGGCCTCGCTGCAGGCCGCCGCGACCACCGCAGCGGGCGACCTGATCCGCGCCGCGAAGGACCGCCCGGAACTCGCCGGCCTCGGCACCACGGTCAGCGCGATCATCATGGTCGACGAATACGCGGTCATCGGCCACATCGGCGACTCGCGCATCTACCTGTACCGCGACGACGCACTGACGCAGATCACCGCCGACCACACCTTCGTGCAGCGTCTGGTCGATTCGGGCCGCATCACACCGGAGGAAGCGCGCTACCACCCCCGCCGTTCCGTGCTCATGCGCGTGCTCAGCGACATGGACTCCGATCCCGAGCTCGACATGTTCGTGATGCACACGCAACCAGGCGACCGGTGGCTGCTCTGCTCCGACGGCCTCTCGGGCGTGGTCGACGAACCGCACATCCTCAAGGCCATGCAGCTCGGCCTCGCGCCCGGCCGCACCGCCGACAACCTCCTCAAGCAGGCTCTCGACGGCGGAGCGCCCGACAACGTCACGATCGTCCTCGTCGACGTGGGCGGGCAGCATCCGATCCACTCGGGGACGCCCACGATCGTCGGCTCGGCATCGAACCCCGACGGCGTCTACGTGCCTCCGGTACGCCCTCCGCGCGGCAACTGGCTGCACCCGGTGCGCCAGGCCGCGAACGAGCCGAGCCACTTCGAGCCGGCTCCCGAGTACCTCGAGGAGCTGATCGAGGAGGATCGCCGTCGCGCCAAGCGCCGTCGTCTCGGCTGGATCGCCGGTGCCCTCGTGGTGATCGTGATGCTCGGCGTCGCCGCCTTCGCCGCCTACAGCTGGACCCAGACGCGCTACTTCATCGGCGCCGACGAGGACAGCGTCGTGATCTTCCAAGGCGTGCAGCAGAACATCGGGCCGATCACATTGTCGACTCCGGTCGAAGACACCGACATCCTCCTCGCGAATCTGCCTCCGTATCAGCGGGCATCGGTCGAGCGCACCATCACCGCACGATCTCTGTCCGACGCGATGGCGATCGTCGACCGGCTCCGCGCCGGGGCCGACGCGAACACGATCGAGACCCCGCTGCCCACGCCCATGCCGACTCCTGTCGACACGCCGGCCGGGGGTGAGGGATGAGCACCGACGTCGCCGCCGACACCAGCGTCATCAAGGCGCTCAAGCGCATCCGGATGCCGCAGAACCAGCGCAATCGCGAGTTCTGGCTGCTGCTGTTCGCCTGCGCGATCAGCGGAGCCGCCCTCACGCTCGTGCAGCTGGGCGCACTGGGCGTGATCGACCCGATGATCCTGGCGATCGGCGGCGGTCTCGCCGCCCTCGCATTCGCCCTGCATATCGTGCTCCGCTTCGTCGCGTCCGACGCCGACCCGTTCGTCGTGCCCATCGCGACCCTCCTCACCGGCCTCGGCATCGCGATGATCTATCGGATCGACATCGCCTTCAAGAACACCGGCTGGAACGCCTACTCGACCAAGCAGCTCGCGTGGACCGCGATCTCGCTCGCAGGTGCGATCGCGGTCGTCATCCTGTTGCGCAACTACCGCGTGCTGTTCCGCTACACCTACATCTTCGGCCTCGCCGGAATCCTGCTCCTGCTGCTGCCGTTCGTCCCCGGGCTGCGCATCCCCGACGCGAATGCGGCGGTCTGGGTGTCGCTCGGCGGCGCCTTCGCGTTCCAGCCCGGCGAGCTCGCCAAGATCTGCCTGGCCATCTTCTTCGCCGGCTATCTGGTGCGCACCCGCGAGAGTCTGACGTCGGTCGGCAAGCGGGTGCTGGGCATCACCTGGCCCCGCATGCGCGAGCTCGGACCCGTGCTCGTCGTCTGGCTCATCTCGCTGGGGATCATCGTGTTCCAGCGCGACCTCGGAACCGGAACCCTGATCTTCGGGATGTTCGTCGCGATGCTCTACGTCGCGACGGGGAAGACCAGCTGGGTGCTGATCGGACTGACCCTCGTGGTCGCCGGCGTGGCACTCGCGACGCAGATCCTCAGCTACGTGCAGGGACGCTTCATCAACTGGCTCTTCCTCTTCGACGCCGACCAGGTCGATCCCGACGGCGCCGGCTACCAGCCCATGCAGGGACTCTTCGGCCTCGCACGAGGCGGACTCATGGGCACCGGCTGGGGCCAGGGCCGTCCCGAGGTCACCCCGCTGGCCCACAGCGACTACATCATCACCAGCCTCGGCGAAGAGCTCGGCCTGATCGGGCTGTTCGCGATCCTCTGCCTCTACATGGTGTTCGTCAGCCGCGGCATGCGCATCGGTCTCGCGGGTCAGGACGATTTCGGAAAGCTGCTCGCCACCGGACTCTCGTTCACGATCGCTCTGCAGGTCTTCATCATGGTCGGCGGCGTGACCCGCCTCATCCCGCTGACGGGCCTGACCACTCCGTTCCTCGCCGCGGGTGGCTCCTCCCTCGTGGCCAACTGGCTCATCGTGGCGCTGTTGCTGCGCATCTCCGACGGTGTGCGCCGTCAGCCCCGGGTGGTGATCGGCTGACATGACCAAGGAACTCCGTCGCCTCAGCATCATCATGCTGTTCATGTTCATCGCCCTGTTCGCCGCGACCAGCTGGATCCAGGTCGTCGAGGCGGATGCGCTGGCCCAGAACAGCAACAACAAGCGCACTCGCCTCGACAGCTACGAGATCCAACGCGGATCGATCATCGTCGACGGGGTCGCGATCGCCAACTCGGTGCCGAGCGACGACCGGTACCAGTTCCAGCGCGTCTACACGGATGCGCCGCTGTGGGAACCGGTCACCGGGTACTTCAACCCCGCTCTGGGCTCGAGCACCGGCATCGAGAAGGCCATGAACGCCGAGCTCTCCGGCACGGGGTCGAACGCATTCCTCGGAGAGGTCGAGCGCATCCTCTCCGGCCAACCGCAGCGCGGATACAGCGTCGAGCTCTCTCTGAACACCGCGGCGCAGCGGGCTGCCTACGAAGCCCTCGGCGACCTCAAGGGCGCGGTCGTGGCCATGGACCCGAAGACCGGACGCATCCTCGCGATGGTCTCGACTCCCGGCTTCGACACCAACCTCATGGCGACGCACGATGCGAACGCCGCGAACGCGACCTACGACCAGCTGGTCGCCGACGCGAACAAGCCGTTGTCCAACCGGGCGATCGCCGGTGACCTGAACCCTCCCGGCTCGACGTTCAAGGTCGTGGTCGCGGCTGCCGCCTATGCGACCGGCAAATGGACTCCGGATTCCACGCTGCCCAACCCGATCGCGTACACCCTTCCCGGTTCGAGCAACCGCGTCTCCAACGCCTGGGGCGGCACGTGCGGTCCGGGTGAGACCGTCACGATCGCCGAGGCGATCCGTCTGAGCTGCAACATCCCGATGGCCGAACTGGCCGTCGAGCTCGGTGACGACACCATCCGTGAGATGGCGGACAAGCTGGGCTTCAACCAGTCCTTCGACACACCACTGACATCGACGCCGTCGAGCTACCCGCGCGGCCTCGATGACGCCCAGACCGCCCTGACCGGATTCGGTCAGGGAAAGGTCACGGCGACCCCGCTGCAGATGGCCATGGTCTCGTCCGGATTGGCGAACGACGGCATCGTGATGAACCCGCGGATGGTCGACGCCGTCATCGGCAACGACCTCTCGGTCATCAAGGCTTTCCAGGACAGTGAGTTCGGACGTGCGATGGATGCCGACGTGGCGAACAACGTGACCGCGGCGATGGTCGCGAGCGTCGCAACGGGCGCGGCCCAGGGTGCAAGAATAGACGGGATCGACGTGGCCGGTAAGACGGGCACCGCAGAGAACGGAAACAGGCCGCACACGTTGTGGTTCACCGGCTTCGCGCCGGCGAACGACCCCGCGGTCGCAGTAGCGGTCGTCGTCGAAGACGGCGGCGGACAGGGACAATCAGGCAGCGGCGACACCATCGCGGCTCCGATTGCGAAGAAGGTCATAGAGGCGGTGCTGGGCAGATGAGGCCGACGCAGGGTGTGTCGTTCGGTGGTCGTTACGAGCTGCAGTCGCGTATCGCGATCGGTGGCATGGGCGAGGTATGGGAGGCGACGGATCACGTCATCGGACGTACCGTCGCCATCAAGATCCTCAAGGACGAGTACATGGGGGACCCCGGGTTCCTCGAGCGTTTCCGTGCCGAGGCGCGGCACGCTGCTCTCGTCAACCATGAGGGCATCGCCAGCGTGTTCGACTACGGCGAGGAGAACGGCAGCGCCTACCTCGTCATGGAACTGGTGCCGGGCGAGGCACTCTCGACCGTGCTCGAGCGCGATGGTGCGCTGAGCGCCGACAAGACTCTCGACATCGTCGCCCAGACGGCTTCCGCGCTGCAGGCGGCCCACGCGGCCGGTCTCGTCCACCGCGACATCAAGCCGGGAAACCTGCTGATCACGCCCGACGGCCGCGTCAAGATCACCGACTTCGGCATCGCCCGCATCGCCGACCAGGTGCCTCTCACCGCGACCGGCCAGGTCATGGGCACGGTGCAGTACCTCTCGCCCGAGCAGGCGTCCGGTCACCCCGCCTCGCCGGCGACCGACACCTACTCGCTCGGCATCGTCGCGTACGAGTGCCTGGCGGGCAAGCGTCCTTTCACGGGCGAGTCGCAGGTGGCCATCGCGATGGCGCAGATCAACGAGCAGCCCCCGCCCCTGCCTCCGACCGTCCCGATCCCGGTGCAGAACCTGGTCATGGCGATGATCGCCAAGAAGCCCAGCGATCGCCCCTCGTCCTCCGCGACGGTGGCACGAGCGGCACAGGCCCTTCGCCGGGGCGATCTGAACTCCGCAGCCATCGCTGTCCCGGCGATCGCGACCGGTGGCATCGCCGGCGGCGACGACGCGACCCGACTCCTGAACGCCTCCGGTGACGACGGCACCACGCGGATCCTCCCCACCACCGCTCAGCTTCCCACGGAGGAAGCCGCGGAAGAGGAGAAGAAGAAGAAACGCAGCCCCTGGACCTGGCCGCTGATCGCTCTGATCGCGCTGCTGGTGATCGTGCTCGGCGGCACGGTGTGGGCGATGCTCGCGAACCAGGGCGGCGACGCCGATCCCACGGGGTCGCCGAGCAGCAAGCCGACCCAGACGCAGACGACTCCGCCGCCCAACACGCCGACGCCGGAGCCGGAGGTGACGAGAGTGGATGTGACCGCTCTGAACCTGAACGGCATGGACTGCGGCGCGGCTACCTCCACGCTCAAGGACGCCGGCTTCAACAGCGAGATCACCTGCGTCGACGGAGACCCGGCACCCAGCGATGAAGAGGTCGGCAAGGTCTACCGCGTGGCGCCCACCGGCAACGTCGAGACCACCCAGGCGATGACCCTCACGGTCTACGCCGCTCGCGCCGGTCTGCCGACGCCGACCGATGCTCCGACCATCACGGGCAACCCTGTCGCCGGCTCGACGGTGACCATCTCCTGGGGCACCGGATTCACCTGCCCCAGCGGAACCACTCTCTCCGGCTACGTCGTGTCGGTCCAGAACGGCACCTTCGTGTCGGGCGGCCCGAACTTCCAGCCGACGCAGCGCAACACGCAGGTGAAGATCGCCGACGCCGCAGGACAGCAGCTCATCGTCAGCTACCAGGGCATGTGCTCCGGCGGCGACCAGCGCACCTCCGCCGCGTCTCCGCCGCTCTCGGTGACGATCACGGCGGCCACCGACCCCGGCGATGGGGACAGCGGCACCGACGGGTAACCTGTAATTCAGTTCAGCAAGCGTAGTTTCCAGGGGGGGTCATCCGTGTCCACAGAGCCACGAGTCATCGCGGGTCGATACCGCGTCGACGAGCTCATCGGGCATGGCGGAATGGCGAAGGTGTACCGCGGGTACGACCTGACGCTCGGGCGCGAGGTCGCGATCAAGATCCTCGATGCCGACCTGGCGCGCGACACCACCTTCCGCAACCGGTTCCGACTCGAAGCCCAGGCGGCGTCGCGCATGTCGCATCCGTCGATCGTCCGCGTGTTCGACGCCGGCGACCCTTCGACGAGCGAGATCGGCTCCACGGAGCCGCCGTACATCGTGATGGAGCTCGTCAAGGGCACCCTCCTCAAGGACATCATCGCCGCCGGCCCGGTGCCGGCCACCGATGCGGTCCGCTACGTCGACGGAATCCTCGAGGCGCTCGACTACTCGCACCGCGCTGGTGTCGTGCATCGGGACATCAAGCCCGGCAACGTGATGGTCACCGACAAGGGTCAGGTCAAGGTGATGGACTTCGGCATCGCCCGAGCCGTCTCCGACTCGTCGTCGACCGTCGCCGAGACCACCCAGATCATCGGGACCGCCGCCTATTTCTCACCGGAGCAGGCGAAGGGCGAGCCCGTCGATGCTCGTGCCGACCTCTACTCCACCGGTGTCGTGCTGTACGAGCTGCTCACCGGGCGGCAGCCGTTCCGTGGTGAGTCGCCGGTAGCGGTCGCCTATCAGCACGTCAGCGAGACTCCCGTTCCTCCGACCGAGGTCAACGAGGACGCCCCGCGGAATCTCGACCCGATCGTGCTCCGCGCACTCGCGAAGGACCCGTACCAGCGCTATCCGGATGCCGCGCACTTCCGCGCGGCGCTGGATTCCGCCATGACGGGAAACGCTCCGACCCGCAAGGAGCTCGGTGCGCTGACCAGCGAGCTGTACGGGGCGAGCCCGCGGCAGGCGCAGGAGACCGCGCGGTCGCTTCGCCAGCTGAGCACGGACACGACCATGACCAGAACCCAGTCCGGTCCTCCGGTCGCCTGGATCTGGGCGGGCGTGGCGCTGCTCGCCGTGTTGTTGGCCTCCGTGCTGTTCTGGGTCGTCACGATCAGCATGCGGCCCCCCGAGGTGTCGAGCACGTCACGCACCATCCCCAACCTCGTCAACGTGTCTTCGGAACGGGCACAGGACGACCTCGCCGCACTCGACCTCTCATCGAAGATCGTGATCGAGACGAGCTCCGAGGTGACGGAGGGGAACGTGATCCGCACCGATCCCGAAGCGGGAGTATCGGTGGAAGAGGGTTCCACGGTCACCCTCTACGTCTCCAAGGGCGAGGAGACCGTGGTGATGCCGAAGATCGAGGGGATGGCCCTCGACGATGCCACGAAGGCCCTCACGGCGGCCGGCCTCGAACTCGGGACCGTCATCCAGCGCAACGACAAGGCCCTGGCGACGAACACGGTCATCTCCGCCAGCGAGAAGGCCGACGCCGAGTTGGATCCGGGAACCGTCGTCAATCTGGTCGTGGCCAGCGGCAAGGTCACGCTGACCGATCTCGTCGGCTGGACCGTCGATGCCGCCACGACGAACCTCACGGACCTCGGTCTGGTCGCTGTGCCGACGGAGACCGCGGAGTGCCCCGCGACCGAGCCGACCACGGTCCACTCGATGTCGGTGGCGCCGGGTGACGTTCCTGTGGGCTCCTCCGTCCAGATCTTCTTCTGCAACGGATAGCACCGTCGGGCGTATGGGCCCCGCCCGCGGCTGTTCAGCGAGCCAGCAGCGGGTGCAGCTCCTCAGCGCGTCCGACGGCGTTCTCGTCGCCGCACAGCTCCAGCCAGTTCGCCAGGAGCCGGTAGCCTCCCTCGGTCAGTACGCTCTCCGGATGGAACTGCACGCCCCAGAGGGGCTGATCGCGATGAGCCAGAGCCATCACGGTTCCGTTCTCTGTCCAGGCGGTCACGACGACTTCGGAGGGCAGATCGGAGGCCGCCAGCGCGAGGGAGTGATAGCGCCCCGCGTCGAACGGCGAAGGGATCCCGGCGAACAACGCGGAGCCGTCGTGCGTGACCGCCGACACCATGCCGTGCATGAGCTCGGGCGCTGCGGCGACCGGAGCCCCGAACGCCTCGCCGATCGTCTGATGCCCGAGGCACACTCCGAGCGTCGGTACCCGCAGGCGGGTGGCGATGCGTACCGCATCGAGCGACGCTCCTGCGTCGACGGGTGCACCAGGGCCCGGAGAGAGCATCAACGCGTCGTATTCGGGAAGGATCCGCTCCAGCTGAGCCGCGTCCGTGGCATCGGATTCGATCATCACCGTGTGCGCGCCGAGCTCGCTCAGGTACCCGACCAGTGTGTGCACGAAGCTGTCGTGGTTGTCGACGACGAGCACTCGCGTCATTCGACGTCGACCTCGCCGGGGGCGATGATCGGGCTCACCCAGGGGAACACGTACCAGAACAAGCCGTAGAGCACGGCGGCGATGACGACCACGAGGATGAGCACACGCAGCCACCACGGTCCGGGCAGCAGGCGCCAGAGTGCGGCGTACATCAGTCTTCTCCCTTATGACGGTCCACGATCACACGGATGGTGCGGCCGGCGGGGGCGGCGGGTCGGTCAGCGCGGTCGGCGGTCCCTCGGCCCGCGGCTGGAAGCTCTCGAACACTCCGTAGGCGACGATGCGCTCCGCCAGCGAGTACAGAGGCGAGCAGGCGGTGAGGGTGATGTACTGCTCGCCGGTCTGCTGCTCCGGCATCTGCGGCACATCGGCGAGCACATCGGTCTGTGAGGGCTTCACGTACTCGAGCGTACGGAAGCGGTAGGTGTACCAGCCGTCGGGCGTCTCGACGACGATCGCGTCGTTCAGCTGCAGCTTGTCGAGTTGGTTGAACGGCTTGCCCCACGTCGTGCGGTGCCCGGCCAGGGAGAAGTTTCCGACCTCGCCGGGCATCTTGGAGTTCGCATAGATTCCGATGCCCTGCTGATCGAGCGTGCGCGCACGGCTCGTGCCCCCGAAGATCCCGAAGTTGTACTCGGCTCCGAAACGGGGGATGTGCATCTGGCCGAACCACTGCGCGTCGGCCGGGGCTGCGGGCACGGGTGGGATGTAGGTGGAGGTGCCGTCCTCGCCCTCGACGACCGGGGGGAGCGCTGGTGCCTCCGCCTGCGCGAGGGCTTGGGAGACGGCGGCACCCTCGTCGTTCTTCTGTGCACTGATGATGATGTCGCCGATCCACATCTGCCAGGCCACGAAGAGGAGAACGACCACGCCCGCCGTCAGAAGGAGCTCGCCGAGCACGCTCGCGAACGTCGCACGGGAGCGTGGTCGCTGCCGGCGCGGACGTCGCCCCCCAGGCGCGACGGATGCAGTCATGCGGTGATCATATCCGGGAACGCTGGGCGGATGCCGTGGCGTCACCGTCTCGCCCGCTGTCCCAGGGCCCGCCCGACCTCGTCCGAGACAGGTCTCATGGGTACAATGACGGAATGGCACGTGACCGCAAGACTGAAGAACCCGCCGTCGAGCGCGCTGAAGGCGACGCCGCTCCCAACGCCGTGTGGTTCAAGCCGGTGATGATCGGGTTCATGCTCCTGGGTCTCGCCTGGATCCTGGTGTTCTACATCTCCGGCATGCAGTACCCGATCCCGGGTCTCTCCAATTGGAACCTGGCGATCGGACTCGGTATCGCGCTGATCGGATTCCTGATGACCACCCGCTGGCGCTGACGCCTCACTCCTTCTTCCAGAAAGGCCCTCTCGCGATGCGAGAGGGCCTTTCTCATGTCAGCAGCGAAGTACGACTCACGGAAGGGAACCGCCCCGCGCCCGCCCCACAAGTCACCCAGAGCGAAGTTATCCACAGTCCTCTCCACAGCCTGGGGAGAATTACACCGTTGTTATTCACAGGGGTTAACAACCCTGTTAACAACTCTGGATCAGGACAAAAGGATGAGCGGCGGAACGAGCGCCACCACAACGATCAACAGGACGACCAGAGCGGAGAGCAGCACGATCTGCAGGGTGCGCTGGTCTCGCCGCTTCGTCTTGACGTAGATGAACGCCACCAGGGCTCCGATGAGCAGGCCGCCGAGATGTGCCTGCCAGGAGATCCTTCCGCCGCCGAAGACCAGGCCGTAGACGAAGTTGATGCCGAGGATCACGAGAAGACCCGTGACGTTGGCACCGAGGTGTCGACCGACGATGAGCAGAGCGGCCATCATGCCGAAGATCGCCCCGGACGCCCCGACGGTCGAGGTCAGCGGCGCGAGAACCGCCACCATGACCGAGCCTCCGAGACCGCTGATGAGGTAGAGAGCGAGGAAGCGAACGCGACCGAGCATCGGCTCGAGGCTCTGTCCGAGCATCCACAGGGCCAGCATGTTGAGCGCGAGGTGGATGAAGCCGCCATGGGCGAAGATCGCGGTCAGCAATCGCCAGGGCTCGAAGGGCAACGGCGACAGGTTCGGATACAGATACGGCGCCGCGAAGAGCAGTTGGCCGGTGATCTGCTCGCCGATACCGGGGATCAGCTGCAGCAGTCCGATGAATGACGTGACCGCGAGCAGCGCATAGGTCACGACCGGCTTGCCGCTGCGAGCCATCGCCATGCTCGCTCCACCGCTGCCGCCCCAACGACGGGCCGCCTTCTTCTGGGCCGGGGTGCGGTTCTTGCGGTCGGCGTTCATGCACTCCGGGCAGATGACGCCGACGGGCGCCTGAGTCTGACACTCGGGGCAGATGGTGCGCATGCACCGTTGGCAGAGCACGAAGCTCTGCCGATCCGGATGCCGGTAGCAGAAGTTGTCGCGATTGCTCGTGAACTCAGGCGTGGTCATCCGGATCGGCCGCAGCTGTCGTCAGGCCGCGACGATGTCGATCGACTGCAGCACGACAGGCTCGACGGGACGGTCGCCTGCACCGGTCTGCACGGCGCCGATCGCGTCGACGACGGCCTTGGAAGCGTCATCGGCGACCTCGCCGAAGATCGTGTGCTTGCCCTGCAGCCACGGCGTCGGGTCGGTCGTGATGAAGAACTGCGAACCGTTGGTGCCCTCGGGCTTGCCGGTGATGGCGTTGCGGCGGAGACCGGCGTTGGCCATGGCAAGGATGTAGGGCTCGTTGAAGTTGAGCTCCATGTTGATCTCGTCGTCGAAGTTGTAGCCGGGGCCGCCGACACCCTGTCCGAGCGGGTCGCCGCCCTGGATCATGAAGTTCGGGATGATGCGGTGGAAGATGACGTCCTTGTAGAGGGGTCCCTCGCCGGGCTTGCCGGTGGCGGGATCGGTCCACTCCTGGGTGCCGTCGGCGAGGCCGACGAAGTTCTTGACCGTCTTCGGGGCGTGGTCACCGAAGAGGTTGATGACGATGTCACCGTGGTTGGTGTGCAGGGTTGCGACATGAGAAGCGTGAGCCATGTCCTCATTCTCGCAGAGCTTCCGGTGAGTTGGCCGTGGTACCTACCCCTGATGAGGCGAAGAAGCAAGGGCCGGGCGATTCCCGCCCGGCTTCCAGCCTCTCGTGGCAAGATGGGGAACCCGTACTCCAATGGACAGGAGAGCATCGTGAGCCTCAGCCGCAAGCGGAAGAAGGAACTGCGTCGTCTTCAGAACGACGCGAACCAGCTCTGGGAGAACCAGCAGGTGCTCGTCGGTCACGCCGCCGATGTCGCCCGTGAGGCCGGCCGTCAGCTCGGCAACCTCAATCGTGAGCAGGTCGTGCCGGTCATCCAGGACACGTACAACCGCCGTGTCGCCCCGGTCGTCGACCGTGGGGTGAAGATCGGCAAGCACGTCGTCGACGACAAGTTCGTCCCGATCGTGGGCGGAGTTGTCGGCTCGGCACTCAGCGCGTGGGACGTCGCCAACGCCAAGCGCCACGGCGTCGCCGTGCAGGTGCGCAAGGCGACCAAGCCGCAGAAGTCGGGACCGGGCCTCGGCTCCGTCATCGCGATCATCCTCGGCGCTGCTGCGGCCGTCGGTGTGCTCTACGCCGCGTGGCAGACTCTGCGCGCCGACGATGAGCTCTGGGTCGCGGACGACCCGCTCGCCGCACCCGACGCGTGACCCCGTCTGATCCCGCCTCCGTCGCCTTCGGTGACGGAGGCGATCAGCATGCACGGGTGCGGGAAGCGGCGGCCGCTCGAGGGCTCGACATCGAGATCCGTGAACGTCCCGCCGCGGGCAGCCTGTTCGAGGCGGCCGAGCTCCTCGGCATCCCTCCGTCGGGCATCGTGAAGACCCTCGTGGTGAAGCGATCCGATGACACCTTCCTGTTCGCCCTGGTACCCGGCGGCCGCTCGATCTCCTGGCCGAAGCTGCGCGCGCTGGTCGGGGTGAACAAGTTGCGATTGCCGGAGCCCGAGTTGGCGCTCGCGGCCACCGGTTACGAACGCGGAACCATCGTGCCGATCGGCAGCACCACGGACTGGCCGATCTACGCCGACGAGTCGATCGTCGGTCAGCGCATCGCCATGGGCGCAGGAGCCCACGGATACAGCCTGTTCGTCGACGCCGACGACCTGATCGCGGCCTACGGCGCCACCGTCGCCGACATCTCCGTCCCCGAAGAGCGCTGATCCCGCGCGGCGGCGCAGCTCGTGTCAGAGAATGCCGGCCATCCGCAAGGCGATGTCGACCAGCTTGACGCGCTGCAGCTCGCCGACCGCCTTCAGGGGGAACCACTCCGCCATGTCGGTCGAGCCGCCGGTCTCGAAGCGCAGTTTGCCGCCCGTGACCTCGGCCCGATACAGGATCCGCAGGGTATGCAGCGGATCTGCAGCCTTCTGCACACGTCGACCCGCGGGGATCACCCGCGAGTGGATGCCCAGGAGTTCACCGACCTTGACCGTGTAACCGGTCTCCTCACGCAGCTCACGACGCACGGCATCCTCCGGAGACTCTCCCGCTTCGAGTCCGCCGCCCGGCATCGTCCACGCCACCCGGCGACCCTCGGTCCACCGCGCCAGCAGCAACCGCCCGTCGTCATCGGTGACGACCGCGTACGCCGCCACACGCAGGTCCATGGATCACACACTATCCGTCGGCGACGACAGTCGATGACCGTGCGTCCTGCCGAGATCGATCACGAATCGAGAAGCGCATCGCCACCCGGCGTCCGTAGTGTGATCTGCACACCGGACGCACGTCGAGAGGACCGATCATGGCCGAGAAAGAGAAGAACTTCAGCGCCGAGGAACGCGAGGCCATGCAGGCCGCCGCGAAGGAGGCCCGCACCCGGCGCTCCCGCGCGAAGAAGTCCCCGGAAGAGCTCCGAGCGGCGGGAGAGGCCGACATCAAGGAGGCGATCGAGAAGCTCACTCCCGAAGACCAGGCGCTGTCGAAGAAGCTGCACGCCCTGGTCTCGGAGGTCGCCCCGGAGCTCGTGCCGCGCACCTACTACGGAATGCCGGCGTGGGGCCGCGACGGCAAGGTGCTCTGCTTCTTCCAGCCGGCCAGTAAGTTCAAGGTGCGCTACGGCACGTTCGGGTTCGAGCCCATCTCGAACCTCGACGACGGCACCGTCTGGCCCACTGCCTACGCGGTGACCGACCTCACGAAGGCCGATCTGGAATTCCTCGCCGAGCGCATCCGCGTCGCCATCAGCTGACCACCGCGGAGGGGGAGCGACTGAACGACCGCGCCCCCCTCCGTTAAGCCGTCGATGATCTGCGGCATTGAGACCGGGGCGAGTCGCTCAGCCCCGACCATGCGGGCGGAATGGATCGAATCGCGAATCGGATGCCCTGCGAGCACCCGCGCAGTAGCGTTGAGCCCGTGAGCACATTGCCCTTCCCCGCTTCCGTGTACGCCGCCCGCCTCAGCCGTGCCGCATCCCTCGCCGCCGAGGCCGGGCTCGACGCCATCATCGTGGGCCCGGGTCCCGATCTGCAGTATCTGGTGGGCGTCGAAGGCGACACCATCGAACGACTCACTGCGCTGGTCATCGGCCCCGACGTCGCGCCGACGATCGTGGTTCCGCGGATGGAACTCGCGAAGGTGCGCACCACGGCGGTCGGAGAGCTCGCACTCGACGTCGCGGACTGGGTCGACGGCGAAGACCCGTACGCACTGATCACCGCATCCGTCGGCACCGTGTCGCGCGTCGGCGTCTCCGATGCCCTCCCCGCCCTGCACGTGATCCCGATCGGTGAGCGACTGGGTGTGCGTCTCGAACTCGCGACGCCCGTGCTCCGCGAGGGCCGCATGGTCAAGGACGCCGAGGAGATCACCGAGCTTCGCCGCGCCGGAGATGCGATCGATGCGGTGCACCGCCGCGTGCACGAGTGGCTTCGGGCCGGACGCACCGAGCGCGCGGTCGCCGCCGACATCGCCGATGCCATCGTCGCCGAAGGACACCGCACGGTGGAGTTCGTCATCGTAGGATCCGGCCCGAACGGCGCCGATCCGCACCACGAGGTCTCGGACCGCGTGATCGAGGACGGCGACATCGTGGTGGTCGACATCGGAGGGGCAGTGCCGAGCGGCTACAACTCCGACAGCACCAGGACCTACGTCGTCGGCACTCCCGACTCCGCTGCCGCCGAGCGCATCGCGGTGCTCGTGCGCGCTCAGCAGGCAGCAGTGGATGCCGTGCGTCCTGGCGCCACCGCGGCGGAGGTGGATGCTGCGGCGCGAAACGTTCTCGCCGACGCCGGGCTGGGTGAGGCGTTCCTGCACCGCACCGGCCACGGCATCGGCGTCTCGGTGCACGAGGAGCCGTACATCGCTCCGGGCAACGACCTGGTGCTTCGCGAGGGCATGGCATTCAGCATCGAGCCGGGTATCTATTTCGCCGGCTCCTGGGGTGCCCGCATCGAGGACATCGTGGTCGTGACCGCGGTCGGCGGCGAGCGGTTGAATCTCGCGCCACATGAGCTGACCTCGGTAGGCCAGGGCTGAGGCGCGTCGAGCGCTCACCGCGATAGCATCGGCCCATGCGCCGCCGCCGCAAGGTCTCTTCCGCCACCGCGTCGCCGGCGACCCGTGCCCGCTATGCCAAGCGCCGACAGAACCGGCTCGCCCGTGTCGACAACGACCTCACCGACGAGCAGTGGTACGACCTGATGGACGCCTGGGGCGGGTGCGCGTACTGCGGCGGGGACGGTGCCGCCCTGCAACGCGACTGCATCCAACCCGTGTCGCGCGGCGGCCGCTACACGCTCGAGAACGTCGTCCCGGCGTGCGCCTCGTGCAACGCGAGCAAGCACAACGACGAGGTCACCGGCTGGCTGCGGCGCAAGAAGCTCGACGAACGCACGTTCCTGGTTCGTCACGCCACGATCCTGCGGAGCCTTCGACCCGTCGAGTGAACCTCCGCACCACATCGCTACTCTCGAGTCATGACGACGATCGCACCGATCACGACCCAGGACCGCGCCGAGTGGGACGACCTGTGGAGCGGCTATCTGTCCTTCTATGAGGAAGCCCTCGACCCGGCGACCACGGATGCCACCTTCGAGCGCCTCATCGACGCTGATTCAGGCCTCCATGGCGCGCTCGCCCGCGACGAGAGCGGCACCGCAGTGGGCATCGTCCACTGGTTGACGCACCCCTCGACGTGGGCGACGACGGACTACTGCTACCTCGAAGACCTGTTCGTCGCACCCGGTGTGCGCGGTGGCGGGGTCGGCCGAGCGTTGATCGCGCACGTCCGCGCATGGGCCGAGCAGCAGAGCGCAGCGAAGGTCTACTGGCTCACAGCCGAGACGAACACCACCGCGCGCGGACTCTACGACCGCGTCGCCGCTCGCTCGGGGATGATCCACTACGAGATCGATCTCGAGACGCGCACCGACGCCTGAGGAGCCTCAGCCTTCGCGCACACTCAGCTTCTGCGTGATCATGGCACGGGCGTACTGGGACGCCGCGATGTAGTGACCGACGATCCCGATCAGGAACAGCAGGAACGACATCCCGACGATCCAGCTCAGCGATTCCAGACCCGACTCACTCAGCGCACTGCCGAAGAGGACGCCGAGGAGTCCGACGAAGATCAGAGCCGTCCGGACCTTCCCGACCATCGTGACCGGGACTGCCGGGTTTCCTCGGAAGAAGATCAGCGCGGCGATCCCGAGCAGGACGTCGGGGATGAGCAGCAGCACGAGCGTCTCCCACGGGATGAGATGCCCGAGCGTGAAGGCGACGGCCGTGACGACCACCGTGATCCGGTCGGCGACCGGATCGAGCCAGGTGCCGAGGGCGGAGACGCTGTTCGTCCGTCGCGCGAGCCAACCGTCGAACCAATCCGTCAGGAAGACCAGGCCGATGACGACCAGTGCGGCCCACAGCATCCTGGCGGTGATCAGCCAGAGGAACACCGGCAGCAGGAGCAGGCGGATCCCGGTGATGAGGTTGGGCCACGTGCGCCATTCGTCTTCACGGAAGAGACGGTCGACGACGGTGGGCTGGATGGGCGCAGGACCATCGGTCACATCGACGGGGCGAGCGAGCCACCGAGTGCGGATGAAACGCACCACAAAGAAGACGATGGCGCCGGCGACCACGACGAGGAGCAGCACATTGCTGATCGGTCCCAGCGCCGTGGTGACGGCGTCGAGGGATGCTCTCAACAGGAAACCCACGCTGACGTAGATCGCAGCCCAGGTCGCTGCTCCGGCGAGTGAGGCGAGCAGGAACGACGGATACCTCACCTTCGCGACGCCCGCAGCAGCCGGAGTCAACGTGCGAACGACAGGGACGAGTCGCGTGAGGAAGACGGCGATCGCACCGCGCCGGTGGAGGATCTCGACGGCCCGATCCCATCGATCCACCCCGAGTCGCTCGACCAGTCTGAGATCGCGCATGCCGACGCCGAAGTGCCGCCCGAGGAGATATCCGACGTGGTCTCCCGCGCTTCCCGCGACGACGACCACGAGGAACATCACCACCACCGCCCAGACATTGGAGAGAGAGGCGGAGAGGAAGACGACGATCGTCTCACCGGGCAGGAAGAAGCCGAGGCCCAAGCCGTTCTCGAGGAAGGCGAACAGTCCGCCGAGGGCCCAGACCAGAGGGTCGGGAAGGGCTGATGCGGTCGTGCTCACCCATTCGAGGATGTCCATGTGTCTCCTGAGTCTTGCGAGCTGGAGCCGGCTCCGCCGTGCGCGGGTTCGACATTGATCTGAAGCAGCTCAGCACGAGGCAAGCTCTACATGGGTAACACGCTACGTGAAGTATTCACCCCACGCGTCGTCCACCGGGACGATCCACGTCCTCCCGTGGGCGGAGAAGCGCAACCCATGGGCGAGATCGGTCGCCACCCGCCTCAACAGAAGAAGCCCCCGGCAGGTGGCCGGGGGCTTCTCGATCCTGTGGAGCCTAGGAGATTCGAACTCCTGACATCCTGCT